>NZ_DATNPA010000538.1:0-12180 GCF_036703385.1 Allocoleopsis sp.
CTCCGAGGGGGATTTAGGGGGATCTCTACCGTTTAAGCGTCTCGATGATGACTTTTCAGACCTAACTATACTAATATAAGCAATAAGTCAAGCTTAACCATTGAAAACTGCATCAGAAAAGCGTCCAATGAAGCAATCTACACACCTCAGCAAATCGCTGAAACCCTATATTTTTCGTTGAGGTGTGTCGATGCCATACAGGGAGAGGGTTTTAGGCATGTGTTTGGCTCAAATTTTAGGAGGATATGGTAGGATTTCCAGATGTGTGTCGATTCGGCGGCTGAAACCCAGTCTCCGTAAGGCTCCCTGAACGAACTCTTCCCACTCGCTGGGAAAACAACTTGAATGGAAACGCTGTGGTCAGATTGGTCTAAGGTTAGACCATTATCCTTCCCACTCGCTGGGAAAACAACTTGAATGGAAACGTGCTGGCAAAGACGCTCAGCTCAATGTCCCCAGGGGCTTCCCACTCGCTGGGAAAACAACTTGAATGGAAACTTCGGTTGATTCAAGGTAACAGGGTTACCCGAACCACTTCCCACTCGCTGGGAAAACAACTTGAATGGAAACTTCAAGATCAACTGGTGTACCCAAAAGATAGTCGCGATCCTTCCCACTCGCTGGGAAAACAACTTGAATGGAAACAATAGACTCCCTCTGCCTGCACATTCAGTGCAGGAAAAACAACCTTCCCACTCGTTGGGAAAACAACTTAGTATCCAGGGTTGGCTACTACAACTGACTTTTCACGTCATGTGGAAAAGTTCACGAAAAACCTAACCCCCTAACCCCCTAACCCACTAGGCTATCCTTTACCCATAAGTCCCGCAATGCTTTAGGGGCGAAGCATTCGGACGATCAATTTAGCTATCTGACCAAGATTTTTGTATCCGAATGCTTCGCCCTGCCACGCGATCGCACTCTAAGGTTGAGGGCGAAGCATTTGGGAAGCAAACATCTCGATTTTTGCCGCTCAATTATCGCCCAAATGCTTCGCCCCTACTAGATTTCAGGAGATGTGGGTAAAGCATAGACCCACTAGGGAAGGGGGGAAAATCAAAGCCTCTCTCCTACAAGGAGAGAGGCTTTCCACATCCCGTGAAAAGTAAGATACTACAAAGCATCGTGTGAGAGCCGCGTGCCATGATTGATGCAGAATAGTCGAGCTGAAGGAGTCTACAAGAAGTGAGTAACTCTTATATAACTGGTAAGTCAACAGACTTATACGAGACAGACTTCTATGCATGGACACAACAGCAAGCAAAATTTATACAGCAGGAAAATTGGAGTAGCTTAGATGTTCCAAATCTGCTTGAGGAGATTGAATCGTTGGGCAAGCAGCAACGACAGGAATTAAGAAACCGTTTAGGGGTTTTACTAGGACACCTGCTGAAGTGGGAATTTCAGCCAAGCCACCGTTCAAAAAGCTGGATAGCAACGATTCGGGAACAGCGTCGTCAAGTTTTGCGGCTTCTTAAAGAAAGCCCAAGTCTGCAACCTTATTTACAAGAAGCGATAGAAGATGCCTACCAAACTGCCTTGAACTTAGCTGTCAGCGAAACTCCATTAGACTATGAAGACTTTCCTCAAGAATGCCCCTACCTTCTGGAGCAAATACTAAATCCTGAGTTTCCATTTAAACTCTAGTGCAAGAAGGCAGCAAGCTTCTGGGCAAAAAGCAGAAGGAATATTGCCTGTACAGTAGACCTCTTGCATAAATCCTGAAATGTCCCCTAAATGCCCCAATTCTGGGGGACGCGAGAATATTTCTCCCCCCAAAGTTGGGGGGTAGGGGGGGCGAAAGTTGAATGAGAGCAAGAGGTCTATAAGCTAGCCCAAACCTAACGGGAGCATGTCAACTTTGTCAGCCCTCACCCTAAATCCCTCTCCCTGTGGGAGAGGGACTTTGAAGTCTTGCTCCCCTTCTCCCAATGGGAGAAGGGGCTGGGGGATGAGGGTATTCCTTCACTTGCTCTCCCTGACATGCTCCCTCCCCTACAAGGGGAGGGAAAAGGAAAAACTTTTATTGTTAGAAGGGGGCTAATTTCAAAGCCTCACTCAAGAGTAGGAGAGAGGCTAAAAGAGTTAAGCTACAACTAGCTGATTTAGCTGCGATTCACATTCTTTGAAAACATAGTTTACAGCAGCAAACAGCCGATCTAAATCCTGAATAAAGTAGCGATTTTTATTTTGAATAAAAGACGTTTTTTCTAGCTTACTAAATTCCCAATCTTTGCCATTAGAGACAATTCCAAAAATAGTAATCTGTAATTCATCATTCAATCGTTGCGCCGCTACCATTTCAGCAAGGCACTGCGCCCAACCTTCAGAAAATTTATCTTGTTTTGCCTCAACTAACAAGAAATAAGGCTTATCAAACACAACTTTTCCCAAAGGAGAACGTCGAGCCAAAATATACTCAGGAAATCCTGAAAGATTCTCATCGTAGGTAAGTGCCCTATGACCCCACAAAACAAAATTGCTACGATAGCATTTCCAAACTTCTTTAAGAATTGGATAAATGAGATTTTCGCAAATTGAAAATTCTGAAGCACTAGGTACTCCATCTTGCATAACAGTTTGTAAGTCTTCTCTGAAGTAGTCAGATATATTAAACTCAACTTCCCCCATGAAGTTAGCTTCGGTGTAGGTAATCTGAAATTCTTTGAGAACTGAACCAATATCTTTATAATTACTGAAAGCCATTTTAATTTCACGAATATGTTTAATTTATTTCGGTCTTACCTTAACTTTCTCCAACTTCTAGTGCAGACTCGGCATCTACCTGTTCAAAATTGACCTTATTATAGATATCTGCCAAAGAAATTTCAAAGGATACTGAAGAAAGCGCGATCGCCTCATCCGATTCATCATAATCACGAAACGACCAGCGCTTATTATCCGTCTTAGAAAAATGTTCGATATATCTGCGAGTTGTGTCGATTAACAAGTATTCCTCAAATGGGGGAATCGTGCGATATGCCTCAAACTTTTTGCTGCGATCGTATTTCTTAGTTGATGGCGACAAAACCTCGATAATCACTCTAGGATTAGTAATCGTATCCGTGCGGTCATTATAATACTCCGGCTCTCCAGCCACTACCATCACATCAGGATAAGTATAGATGCGCCGCTTGGGTATCCACAACCGGACATCAATCATAAACACTCGATAGTCGAGTTTTTTGAAAGTAAAATTTAGTTCAGTACTGAAGTTGAGTGCTATCTGATTGTGATTAGTAGAGCCACCTGCCATAGGAATAATTTCACCGTCAATGTATTCGCTTTTGTAGTCAGCCGCCTCCTCTAGTGCTAGATATTCCTCTGGAGAATAGAATCGTTTTTCTGTAACTTGCATGGTTCAATGGGGAGCATTTGACCTAAATTTAAGCCTACTCTAGCGCTTTTGGGTAAGTATTGAGATACCCACCAAAATCAGCATCCTGATCGAGGAGTTCGTCGAAAGGGGTCAATTCCTAACTCTCGTATTTCATCCGCACTCTCAGGACTTACGCCTTATTGATGAGGGCAAGGCAACTGCCACCCCAGCACAATGAGGATGTAGCTTCGTTGGATTTGTTGGAGATCATTCCTTGTCTTTAAATTTCATCTCAGTTCCTCCGGCAAAGGGTCAAACACCTGTCGGATTGGTAGTTTGCTTACATGGCTTTACGGGCAACTCCCAACAGTTGGCACCTTTCGCACCCATGTTCGCTCTTCCCGAATACCAGTTCCTATTCCCCGACGCCCCTTACTCCAATCCCTACGGAGGTAGGATGTGGTACAACCTACGAAACCAGGATGATCAAGGTTTAACAGCAAGTCGGCAGCAGCTTACAGACTGGCTGAAATCTCTAGAGAGTAGCACTGGAGTTCCTCTATCGCGTACTGTGTTAGCTGGATTTTCTCAAGGTGGCGCAATGACGCTGGAAGTCGGTCTAACGTTACCTCTAGCAGGGTTAATGTGTATGAGTGGCTATCTGCACTCCAAGCCAAGACAAATGTCTGGAAAATCCTTTCCACCCGTGTTAATTGTGCATGGCAGACAAGACAAAATGGTGCCTCTAAGTTCCGCTCAAAGTGCCAGAGAGGTTCTCAAAGCGGCGGGTGTAAGCGTGGAGTATCGGGAATTTGACATGGGACATATTGTGATACCCGCCGTTTTCGGTGTGATGCGAAATTTTGTGATGGATATCGTTCAGGCTAGCGGGGTTAGGCATTAACCTAGAGGTGCGATCGCGATCGGTCGCATCATAGAATTTGTGACCACAGATAAAACTATAATTTCTCTTGATGACACTGTAAGAAAACTTTTTGATAAAGCCGCCGTTCAGGTAGGTAAACTCCGAAATGTTGTGTGGGTAAATCCAGACAAAATAGAAGAAGAACAACCGATTGACTGGCTAGAAACAGGTTTCTTCTCTCCTTCATCCAACCGGGAGAAGTTCCGCAAAGACAGAACGATTTGATGGATACGCTCTGTCCTCAATTGCATAGAAGATACATGAGCACAGAATGCCACTTCTCTAGGGGTTCCTGTTGCCTCCAAGCCAACCTTTGACTTAAACCATTGCCGATGAGCATCTATTAGGCTGACTAAGGCAATGGGAGTGCCGCAAATATGCGAGGCTAAGGCCGTTAGGTCATCAAATCCAATTTCCGGGGATGTATCGAGAACTTTATAGCGATCGAGTGCTTTGAGCCGACTGACCTCATTATCCGGCAGGAGTGCTGCCTTGGCTCCCTGAAACAGGCTGCTTTCAGGAGCGGCATGGGAAATCGGGGTTGTAGTTGGCTGGGGTGTCGCTTTATCCGTTGTCCTTTCTGGCTCCCATCTATGCTGCCTTAAAGACCTGCGCCTTTTTTTGAGAAAACCAACGTTCAAGGTTTGCATCCAACACCGGAGAACCTTCACTACTTTCTTGAAAATTTTCTGAAGCATGAATAACCCATGAGGCGTTTAATGAATGTAACTGACTGAAAAGAATTCATAGAGGCCATGTTAATCAAGACCTTGAACATCAAGGCTTGCCTAATTGTGATATTCTAGAAAAGTTGTCTAAATTCTGCACATTCAGGGTTTCGGGTGTTTCTAGGAGTATTAACCACCTGGAGATCCGCCTGGATGGAAGGTAAACCCGAATCAGGAGTTCAAAAAAATAATGCCAGTTATCTCTTTAGCGGAAATGCTAGAGTCAGGGGTTCACTTTGGTCACCAGACCAGACGGTGGAATCCCAAGATGGAGCCATATATTTACACCTCTCGGAATGGTGTCCACATCATTGACTTGGTGCAAACCGCCCAGTTGATGGAAGAAGCCTATAGCTACATGCGGACAGCTTCAGAACAAGGGAAGAAGTTTCTGTTTGTAGGCACAAAGCGCCAAGCCGCAGGAATTATTGCCCAAGAAGCGTCTCGTTGTGGAGCTTATTACGTCAACCAACGTTGGCTGGGCGGAATGCTCACCAACTGGGAGACCATTAAGACACGGGTGGAGCGGTTAAAGGAATTAGAACGCCGAGATGAAAGTGGCGCACTCGACTTATTGCCGAAGAAAGAAGCATCGGTTCTGCGTCGGGAACTAGGCAAGCTTCAGAAATACTTGGGTGGCATCAAACTGATGCGGAAAGTCCCCGATGTGGTGGTTATCGTAGACCAACGGCGCGAGTACAACGCCATTTTGGAATGCGAAAAGTTGGGACTGACCCTGGTGTCCATGTTGGATACCAACTGTGACCCCGATGTCGTCGATATTCCGATTCCGGCTAATGATGATGCCATCCGTTCCATTAAGCTAATAGTGGGTAAATTGGCGGATGCCATCTATGAAGGGCGTCACGGTCAGCTCGAAGCCGAAGAAGAGTACGAAGACTACGAAGGTGCAATGGACGATGTTGACGAGGAAGAGATTGACGAAATCGACGACATCGACTCATTGGCAGCAGAGGATGGCGAGGGTAGCGAAGAATAATTAGTGTGTAATCTAGGTTCATAGAGTAGAGACAAAAGCAAGATGGCGGAAATTTCAGCAAAACTCGTCAAGGAGCTGCGCGACAAAACCGGCGCTGGCATGATGGACTGTAAAAAAGCTCTCAAAGAGACTGAGGGAGACATCCCCAAGGCCGCTGAATGGCTGCGGCAAAAAGGTATTACCTCAGCCGAAAAAAAAGCCGGTCGTGTAGCTGCTGAAGGACTTGTGGGTAGTTATATCCACACCGGTGGCAGAGTCGGCGTACTGGTTGAAGTGAACTGCGAGACGGATTTTGTGGCTCGCCGCGAGGAGTTCCAAGACTTGGTGCGGAACATCGCGATGCAAGTTGCAGCTTGTCCGAACGTTGAGTACGTAAAGGTCGAGGACATCCCGGCAGAAATGTCTCAAAAAGAAAAAGATATAGAGATGGGTCGGGATGACCTAGCGGGCAAGCCGGATAACATCAAAGAAAAGATTGTTGTAGGTCGGATTGAAAAACGCCTGAAAGAGCTTTCTTTGATGGATCAACCCTACATCCGCGACCAAAGCATCTCCGTGGAAGAGTTGGTGAAGCAAACCATTGCTCTGTTGGGTGAAAACATCCAAGTGCGCCGCTTTACTCGCTACGTCCTCGGTGAAGGTATTGAGAAGGAAGAGAGCAACTTTGCTGAGGAAGTTGCTGCACAAATGGGCAAGTAAGTCAATAGGGTAGGACAGGGATAAACGGCTAAAAACTTTAAAAGTTAGATGTGCCTTTATCCCTTGTCCCTACCTATCCAAGAATGCTTCGCCCAATCACTCAGCCCCAAAGTAACAAAAGAGGGATGATGCAGCAAAGCGGGGCCTATTCCTACTCCAAGATATCGGTATCAACCGCTATCCTGGAGTAGGGAAATAATAGCTGTGCGGTATGGCGAGAGCAATTGAGAGAATTGAGCAGGATTTAGCAGCGCTGGAGGATGCGATCGCTCTTTTGAGGGCAGAACTGTACAGTACTTATTCCAAATATCTACAGTTACTGGGACAAGCTGTGCGGCGACAGTTGATTCTAGCAAGCTATCAAGTTTGTACTCATGGGTATCCGGAAGCGTTTGTGAGTATGTCTTTCAATCAGCGGCAAAAATTACAGCAATCCATACTAAGCCTAGCCAAGAACGCTCAAGAACAGTTTTTCTCACACCTAGAATCGTCCAAGAATTTACCCCCGACAGAAGCGACACAAAGCGATGAGCCAGCGAGGGAGCAATCGCCCCTGAGTAGCGAACAACTGCAAGATGTGCCTGAAGAACCGTTAATCCAACCCGATCAGGAGCCAGAGAGCATAGAGGCAGAAGAAACTGCCGAGATAACCAAGCCAGAGTCTGCAAAACCAGAACCGTTGGCAAAGTGGCAAGAGCGATTGGAGGAAGCGATCGCAAAAACCCTGGAAACACTCTCTTTGGACACCAATCGTCTACTACAACAAACGGGTATCATCCCAGGGAAATTGCCAGCCGCCGTCTTAGAAGCTGCCGCCAAAGCCGATAACTCTACGGAGTCAATCACAATTGGCTCACCAAATCTCTTAAACTTGTTGATGGAAACAGAAAATGATGATGATTCAGAAGACTCAACCCTAACTCGTATCATTGCCATTAATCTGCGTTTGTCAGAGCTTGAGTTTGCTGACCCCGCCTTAAATGCTGGACGCAATCAAATTCGGAACCTTTCAGCCAAGGGAAACATGCTCCATCGAGAGTATCACAAAAGGCAGCGAGAACGGTCTGTTGCTCAAGCCGAAGCGGCATGGCGAGCAAGCTGGTTTGAGGATTAAGGGTTGAAGGTTGGAAGGTTGAAAGTTGAAGCTCATAACCCTCTTTCCTTACTTTCGGATAAAAGCTTGATTTTTCCTTGGCTGTGTCCTTTTAACTTCGTTGGTTGATCCGACAGTGATGAAATACGGATAAGCTGCAACCTACAACCTGCTACTCTGTAACCTGCAACCTGCTAGCCTTCAACTTGAGAGAGGGGAAAATTGTGGCAACAGAATCACCAGATTGGCTGCGACTGCAAAAAGCCCTTGCAGTAGAAGCAGAGAAAGGTTTTACTAACTTGGTGGGCAATCAGTACCGCTTTAGTGAGTTTCTCTGCCTCAGTTTTGGCAAAACTCCTGACAGACTGATGCCAACTGAGAGACGCCAGTGGCAGGAAATTGCCACCGAGTTTTCCCGTTATCATCAGATGACGCGGCAAGAACGACAAAATCTGATTGCAGACACTCGTCAATTTCTTTACCAACTTCAGCAAGAGACTCAGCGCCGAAATGCTGAGGGGACAACCGCCACGCTGCTATCAGAGTCCCCTCAGGTGAAAACCCCTCGAACGACGCCCTTAGTTCAGCCCCAAAGTAGAGTAACAGCAACTCCAACGCTGAGTCTTGACCAACCACTCTCTCAGTTAGAGGAAATCGGCATCCGAAGAAGTGGATATCTGGCACGTCTGGGTTTAATGACATTACGAGACCTCCTTTATTACTACCCTCGTGACCACATTGATTATGCGCGTCAGGTCGATATTCGGAACCTGGAAGCTGGTGAGACGGTAACGGTTGTGGGAACAGTGAAGCGCTGTAACTGCTTCACTAGTCCTAAAAACAGGAAGTTAACAATTTTCGAGCTAGTGCTTCAAGATGCAACGGGACAGATTAAGCTCAATCGTTTTTTTGCGGGTACTCGTTACGGGAATCGTGGCTGGCAGGAGCAGCAAAAGTATCGCTATCCTGCTGGGACGGTGGTGGCAGCGTCGGGTTTGGTGAAGAAGAATAAGTATGGTGTAACTCTGGAAGACCCAGAATTGGAAGTTTTAGACCATCCTGGCGGTAGCATTGACTCGATGAAAATTGGTCGAGTTGTACCGGTGTATCCGCTCACTGATGGTGTACCGGCTGACATCGTGAGACATTCGGTGATTGCGGTACTTCCCTATGCGTCCCAACTCAAAGAGCCGCTTCCCGCTGCCTTACGGAGGCAGTATGGATTAATGGGGGTGAGTGATGCGATCGCCAATCTCCATTTTCCCCCAGACAGTGACATCCTGGCTGCGGCTCGTCGCCGATTAGTGTTTGATGAGTTTTTCTACTTACAGTTAGGCTTTCTTCAGCGCCGCCAGACTCTCAAGCGACAAGAAACCAGTGCTGTACTCGCTCCCACAGGTGAACTCATCAACCGATTCAAGCAACTACTCCCCTTTGAGCTAACCAATGCTCAAAATCGAGTGGTTAACGACATTCTCAACGATTTGCAATCCTCCACCCCAATGAATCGCTTAGTACAAGGGGATGTGGGGTCGGGGAAAACTGTCGTTGCCGTCCTCGCCATCCTTGCCGCCATTCAATCCGGCTACCAAGCGGCACTGATGGCTCCTACTGAAGTTTTAGCAGAACAGCATTATCGTAAGCTGGTGGGCTGGTTCAACTTGCTGCATTTGCCAGTAGAATTGCTGACGGGTTCCACGACAACCAAAAAGCGCCGTCAAATTCATTCCCAGCTGGAAACGGGGGAATTGCCCCTTTTGGTGGGGACTCATGCTCTGATTCAAGACCCCGTAAACTTCCAACAACTGGGTTTAGTGGTGATTGATGAGCAGCATCGGTTTGGGGTGCAGCAACGGGCGCGTTTGCAGCAAAAAGGGCAATCTCCTCATGTCCTGACGATGACGGCAACCCCCATTCCCCGAACCTTAGCGCTGACGTTGCACGGGGATTTGGACGTGAGTCAGATTGATGAATTGCCACCCGGTCGTCAGAATATTCACACCACTGTCTTATCGGGCAAGGAACGCAACCATGCTTATGACCTGATGCGCCGGGAGATTGCGCAAGGGCGTCAAGCCTATATTGTATTGCCCCTAATTGAAGAATCCGAAAAATTGGATTTGCGATCGGCGGTTGAAGAGCATCAACGGCTGTCTGAAAGTATCTTCCCAGAATTCCAGGTGGGATTGTTGCACGGTCGCATGAGTTCAGCCGAGAAGGATGAAGCGCTCAATGCATTCCGTGACAACAAGACTCAAATCATTGTTTCGACTACAGTCATTGAAGTCGGTGTGGATGTTCCCAACGCTACGGTGATGATGATTGAAAATGCCGAACGTTTTGGGTTATCTCAGTTGCATCAATTACGAGGTCGTGTGGGTCGAGGTTCCCACCAATCTTACTGTCTCCTGATGAGTGGTTCCAAAACGGATACAGCGCGTCAGCGTTTGGGTGTTTTGGAGCAGTCGCAGGATGGCTTTTTCATCTCAGAGATGGATATGCGCTTCCGAGGGCCAGGTGAAGTGCTCGGTAGGCGACAATCGGGGTTGGCGGATTTTGCTCTAGCCAGTTTGGTGGAAGACCAGGAAGTATTGAATTTGGCGCGAGATGCAGCGGAGAAGATCATTATTCAGGATGAGACACTAGAAAACTGGCCTTTAATGAAACAGGAGTTGGAGTATCGTTACTCCAAGCTGATGGGTGGCGCTATTTTGACATGATTGACCACGACCGCTTATTTAAAGAATTACTCTCTACTTTCTTTGTCGAGTTTTTGGAGCTATTTTTCCCACAGGTACTTGCTTATCTGGAACCCGGTTCTATCTCCTTTGAAAATACAGAGATATTTACTGACGTTACCGCTGGTGAGCAATATGAAGCTGATTTAGTGGTGAAAGCTAGATTCAGAGGGCAAGAGTCATGCTTTCTAATTCATGTAGAAAACCAAGCTAGCCCACAATCAGATTTTGGGCGGCGGATGTTCCGCTATTTCGCTAGATTGTCGGAGAAATTTGCAATCCCTGTCTATCCAGTAGTCATCTTTTCTTATGACGCGCCCCTAAGGCCAGAGCCAAACATTTATCGAGTTGAATTTCCCGATAAGGTGGTTTTGGAGTTCAACTATGCAGTGATTCAGCTAAATCGGCTGAATTGGCGAGATTTCTTACAACATGAGAATCCGGTAGCTAGTGCGCTCATGGCTAAAATGAACATAGCGCCTGAAGACCGTCCCCGAGTTAAATTTGAATGTTTGCGGCTTCTGGCTACGTTGCGTCTCGATCCAGCACGGATGCAGTTAATCTCTGGCTTTGTTGATACTTATCTGCGCCTGAGTGCTGGGGAGGACGAAATGTTCAGGGCAGAGATTGTTAGGTTGGAACTAGAGGAGCAGGAGGTCGTTATGCAAATCGTTACTAGCTGGATGGAGGAAGGGCTGCAACGAGGGCTGCAACAAGGCAGGCTGGAAGGCAGGCTGGAAGGAGAATTGGCAGTGATTATGCGCCTACTCACTCGGCGAATTGGTACGGTTGAGCCTGAGTTAGAGGAGCGCATTCGCCAGTTATCGCTGCCTCAGTTAGAGGACTTAGCTGAGGCGTTGCTTGATTTCGCGAATGAGGATGATTTAATGAGCTGGTTAGATAGGGTTTCTGATGAATCGAGTCAGGTTGAATGATGAGTGGCAGTAGGTTGCACGAATCATTACGAATCGAAATATTTTGCAATAGCAGACAATAGGCAATCGCACGATTGAATTAGTTCAGCCTGTCAATCTTGGCGACGTGTTTATCTAGCTGTCTTCCGGCTGCATCTTATCACTTTTTACATCCCCTAGTTCGCTCATATTTTGGATGATAAAATTGCGTAAATTTTGAAGATCAACCCCCAAGTTTTGCAGGACGCTAACAGCTACACTCTCGCCTTCTTGTATCAAACCTAGCAATAAATGTTCTGTACCGATAGATTGACGCTTCTGTTGACCAGCTTCTTTTACACATAACTCTAAAATGCGCTTAGCTGTGGGAGTAAAGGAAGTTTTTGCAGCTACAATGTTGGAGCCTCGACCAATCATTATTTCCACTTCACGTCGCCCATCTTTGAGGCTAACGCCCTCCGACTTCAGTGCGATTGCAGCAATGCTCGTGCCTTCTCCCATTAAAGCCAAAAGAATGTGTTCCGTGCCTATAAAGTTATGGTTCAAGCGGCCGGATTCTACTTGAGCAAGTATCATTACCTTAATGGCTCGTTGTGTGAAGCGTTCAAACATGGGTGCCTCTACTAGAGCGCCAGTCCATTACTCAATGTTTACAGACGTAACAGGGTATGCGTACCTATACACCTCTCGTTTAGGGCGAAGCATTCGGGTGATGAATTATCGCGAACGCCTAAAATTTTCCGTCCGAATGCTTCGCCCCTACA
>NZ_DATNPA010000539.1:0-14691 GCF_036703385.1 Allocoleopsis sp.
TGGTGGTGGTGAGTATGGCGAGGAATGGCATCAGGCGGGAATCAAGCTGAATAAGCAAAATGTGTTTGATGATTTCATTGCGGCGGCGGAGTGGTTAATCGATAATCAGTACACTAAGCCAGAAAAACTTGCGATCGCAGGGGGTAGTAATGGCGGCTTATTAGTCGGTGCCTGTATGACACAACGCCCAGAATTATGGGGGGCAGCGCTGCCAGCCGTAGGGGTAATGGATATGCTGCGCTTCCCTAAGTTTACGATTGGTTGGGCGTGGTGTTCGGATTACGGTTCCCCTGAGAATCCCGAAGAGTTTCAGGCATTATATGCCTACTCACCGTTGCATAACCTGAAACCGGGGACAGCTTACCCAGCGACATTGATTTCAACCGCCGATCATGATGATCGCGTATTTCCTGCCCACAGTTTTAAGTTTGCGGCTGCGTTGCAAGCGGCTCATGGGGGTGAGAAACCTGTGTTAATTAGAATTGAGACGAAGGCGGGGCATGGTGCTGGGAAGCCAACATCTAAGATTATTGAAGAATTGGCGGATGAGTGGGCTTTCTTGGTGCGATCGCTTGAGATTGCTCAATATTAGACTTCTGGCAAAACTAATGGGATGGGTAATACTGAGTTGCGGTCTAACGTAGAATTTAACAAACCACAGAGGCACAGAGCGCACCGAGGTAAGAGAAAGAGAGAGTTATACCTTTGAATGCAACTTGGTATAAGATGCCCATCCCGCTTGTATTAGCAAAATTCTTGTGGGGTAGGCATCTTGCCTGCCCCAAACTGAGAGCTAAATAACTGTGTTAGGACGCAAGTTAAGAGTTCAAGCGTTGCAAGGTTGCGATCGCCTGCTGGATGTATTTCTTAGCATGGTGTTTGATCAGCATTCGGTCTTGAATATCCGTTGCCTCTAATCTCATTCGACCTTCAAGAGCATCATTTAACATCTCCTCACAGAGACTACCTGGTTCAGGGCTTAGGGAGTCATCGATTGCCTCCAAGGCTTCAATAGCGACGGTGATATCGCTTTGAATGTTCGAGGTTGAAGGTTCGCTGAACGGATGCTGCCCTGTAGAGGACTTTTCATTGCACCAACAAACATGCTTTAGCTGGTTTATCATCGACTGGCAACTGCGATCAGTATCGGCAGTCTTAGATGCAATGATGAAAACGTCTACAGCATCGCCTACAGGCAACTCAGGAGTATCGATTTCGATTTTTTTTCCGGGTAAGACTTGAGTGCTGATATGGAGAGCTGGTTGCATTGTGAATTGTCTGTGATCCCTGTGTTCGGCTTTCCTTTCAATAGGGGGGGATGTACTTAATGAAATCGGCTTAACATTGTTATCCTGCATAAATTTCCTGAAGCTCTTTGGACTTTACTTAACAGGTTGTTGCGATTGCTGCTATCCCGCCTTTTCCTCTAATCTTTGATGAACTCCTTGCTTATACGAGTGCAGTTTCTCGCGATCAGACGGATGCCATTCTCGTGAAAGCGCATCCCGTTGGTAAGGATCAGATGAGCTTTCTCGTCTTGATTTGGCATCTGGGTAGCTTGAGGCGTTGAAGTCGTAACTAACCTAACCGGCTTACGCAGGCTTCAAAACCCTGATTGTTTCCGAAGTTCACATCAGCAAACTACCCTAGTTGGGGACTTGGGCGAACTTCTTTGAAAACGGCCTTTCAATGGTTAAGGCGAGAAGAGTTGATTTGAATAAAGTTGCTACCGATTCAGCGAGTTTATGTTCCTTCAAAAGCGTATTTCCACGTTTTGTCCGAATTTGGCACCAAAACGGGTGACGCTCATCATCGTACTGCTTTTTGTGGAATTTGCAATCTATTTCAATATTAAGCAATAATTTCCGTAATGGTTGCCGAGTGAAGCCATGCTGAATCTGAAAGGCAACGGCATTTTTTTATAGCTATTCATTAAAAATGCCTGCTACAAATAAATCCAGGGTTTGGGAATACGGGCTGGAGAATTGAAGAACAAAAACTTTTGACTATAGCGGTTCTCGGTTGGATGCGGTACACTCTGACCTCTCTGGAAAACCTCTCTCCTACTCTCTTTGTGAGGCTTTGATTCTTTCTCCCGCAACTCTAGTAGGGAAGGGGCAGGGGGTTAGGTTATTCTGATGTACTTCACGCATCTGAGAAACGCTATATCGTATTCAGCCATTCAAAATTCAAAATGGGAAAACCCAATGCTGGCAAGCATCCTAACTACTAACTATAGGCTTGCTTAAATGCGCGATCGCTTAATTGTGATGGATTGGCTCTGGTTAGTAGTAGCGCTAAAGTGCTACTACTAACTCATCAAAACGCTTACGATAGACGGCTAGGTGGCAGCTGGCTGAGCTTCTTGAGCAATTAGCTCTTTGAAGTGAATCACATCTTGACGAGGGTCGGCGTGGCTGACTTGAACATCCAAGCGATCGCCTAGTGCCACAGAGCGCCTAAAACGCATCTTCAACTCCAGACCTAAATCCTCTAAAAGAATTAACCCCTCATTGTCTTGTTCTCGTAGCCAGCGCAGGACTAAGGCTTGCCACACCCGATCCGCATTACGCCGCAGATATTCCAATCCCCAATAACGATTAGTCTGACGTTCTACCCAAGTCGCTTCATTCGCCGCTGTCGTAACACTCAGCATCGTTTCTTGCAATTGTTGGGTACTAAAAGGCAAGGGATCACCGCGTAGATGGGCTTTGATCTGGAAATGAGACATCAAGTCGGTGTAGCGACGAATGGGAGAAGTGACTTGGGTATAAATTCCCAGCCCCAAACCGGCGTGCCGCAAGGGTGTAATGCTCATTTCACTTTTGGGCATACACCGGCGCATGGCACAGAACCGGACGGGACCGGCGGGAAGTTGCATCAGTTCTTCTTCTGGAGGAAGTTCCGGTTGTGGCTGTCCCCGATAAGGTAGGGGAATCTGATGGGTTTGACCATAGCGTCCTGCCACTTCACCGGCAAGAATCATCATTTCCGCTACTAGCAGCCGCGCTTTGGAATCTTCTAAAACCTCAATTGAGATTTCGTCTTCATTTTTAACCTTAATCACTGACTCTGGCATGTGGATGCTGATTGCACCCTGAGTTCTGCGCCACTCCTGCCGTTTTTTCGCCCAAGTTGCGATCGCAGCAATTTCCGGTTCTGCCCGTATCCCTAGCTCCAACATTTCGTCTACGTCTTCGTAGGTCAGGCGATACGTTGGTTTTACTAGACTGGCACGGATTTGATAGTCTTGGATACTGCCGGCTTCATCCAATACAACGCCAAAACTTAGTGCGGGGCAGACTCTACCTTGAACCAAACTCATTGGCCCCGTTGCCAGTGCAGGCGGGAACATGGGAACCATGCCTGTCGGAAGATACAAGGTTGTGCTGCGCCGCCGTGCCTCCAAGTCCAGCTCATCTCCTGGCCTCACCAATCGGGTGGGGTCAGCAATGTGAATCCAGAGGCGCTGGCTCCCATCTTCCAGAACTTCTAGACTCAAACCATCGTCGATTTCTTGAGTACTTTCGTCATCAATGGTGTATACTTTCAATCCCGTCAAATCCAACCGATTTGAATCAGGGTCAGGAGGTGGAGAAACCAGGCATTGCTGCGCCACTTCAATCAGCTCCCGACGAAAATGAATAGGAATTTGACTACGCCGCAAAGGCAAATTTTCGTGAGGACTCCACCACCCCAGTTCCACCAATGCATCAAAAGCACTTTGAGGAGTTTGAGGGCGTCCTATTGCGGCTAATAGATCTTGGGCTGGACGATTTGCATTCTCTGGATGGAGGACAAAGCGTTCTAACAAATCAAATCGAGAACGATCGCTGTCCTGCCACTCTTCCGGCACACCGGCTAATCGCTGCTGTACGCGTGACAGAAAGTCTTGTTGCTCCCGCTGCTTTGATTCTTGGGCTGAGCGTTGATGTTTGATTTCAGCAACCACAGCAGCGGGCCGGGGTTCATAACCGTCTGCCTTTTGTTTGAAGTAAACCTTGTCCTCAGACAGTAAGCAGTGAGCTGCATAGCACAGGGGCGGACTCTGGTCAGAAAATAACAGCTGCGCCATTTGAGCGCAGGTTACCGCTTCCCCATCTTCAACCAACAATTCCCAAGCAACTTCCAAGCTCGAAGGGTCTAGATATAGCTCTACCTTTTCGAGAAAGCTAGGGATTTCTGATGGTTTCAAGGTACATCCCGTCACCTCGTAAGTGATTTGCCGGGGATGAAGCGTATGAGATTGACCGCGTTCGTCTATGGCAATCCAATGCTTTTTGCCCTCTGGACGATCCACCGTGGCAAGACGGCGCTCTCCGCCAAGGCGAAATTCAATTATTGTTCCCTTTTCCACCAGTTTCGCTAACCCCGGTAGCGTTTTTGTAAATAACCTACACCTAGTCTATCGAGTGGTCGGTGCAATGCCAAAGCTGATCGACGGGGACTCGAAGTACGAATCACCCACAAAAGGCTGAAGTGTCAAGGATGAAGAAAGAAAGGCATCATCAATTTTGATTCGCCTCCCTACAAGAATTTGTAGGGGCTTTCCTCCATACTTCATACTTCATACTCTCGTTTATTCCGTCGCTCTTGCTTTGATTGACTCTCTCAACTCCAATTTGGGTTTACCCTTCTTTATTAATGAAGGGCAGCAGAGCCAAAAGACGGGCTCGCTTAATAGCTTGGGTCAAGTCGCGTTGTTGTTGAGCGGTCAGACCTGTGATACGCCGTGGCAAAATCTTACCCCGTTCTGTCACAAACTTACGCAGCAGCTCGACATCCTTGTAGTCGATCGGGTCGTCCGGTTTGATAGGAGAAAGACGTTTGCGAAAGTAAGCCATGAGTTGTTGTTTCTTGTTATGGGTGAGTTGTGAGTGTCATGGGTCAGGGGTCAAGGGATAACGTTGAACTAACTGACGACGCATGACTAAGGACTAATGCTACTTGATTTCTTTGTGAACCGTGTGTTTGTTGCAGTGGGTGCAGAACTTCTTGAGTTCTAGACGTGCTGTCGTGTTTCGACGGTTCTTCATCGTTGTGTAGCGAGACACACCGGGCGATCGCTTCTCAGGGTTGCTGCGACACTCCGTGCACTCCAAGGTGATAATAATCCGAACACCTTTCTTGGCTGCCATAGTGCTATTTCTAGAAAATCAAATGGTTAGTTGAAATTACACACAAATTTCTATTTTTGCAAGCGCCGTCTCACTTGAGCAAATATTTTTTTGAGACGGAGGTCGAGAGAAAAACCTCGACGGGTCTGTATGACAAGGGTTTTCGCCATGCGATCATGGAAAGCTTGCTGCGATTCCTCATCAGCCAAGGCGCTACAGCAATCTGCCACTAAGGGAAATATCAGCAGCAACATGGAGATGCCGTTCGCTAGACCAATATTGAGACCGAGCATGGCTAAGAGGGCACAAAATCCAAGAATGCCTTCTCGTTTGGCTAGCGTCAATAGTCCAGGAATCTTGCTATATTTAGCATCCAGAACTTTCATGTCCAAAGCCCAGCGTCCTAGACTTTGACCCTGATTACTGGATACCAATACCACCCGCAGAGCCGCCCACGATAACATAAAAACGACTATCTGAACGAACACATTGAATCCCAGGAGTGAACTGACTAGCCAAACCCCGACAAAATCGATAAAGAAGGCAGCAGCCCGTCGCTCAATCGGTACCTTGGGAAAGCGAGTGTGAACGGGTTCAAGACTCATGAGATATTACCGAGTACGGGACTGGGTATTTCAATCTTAGCCTGAGCTTGTGACTCCCATTGGATTCAGTTTGCTGCGACTCTCTGCCGAGTTGAACACAGGGAGCGATCACCGCTTTATGAGAATGTCAAACAACGTATGTCACCTTGGAGCAAGCAGGGTTGTAACTGGCAACTTCCGTCTCATAAAGGCATCATCCTGAATATTTTTAATAGTTGAGTGTTCGCGGATAATGTCAGAGAGCCGAAGCGTTTTGGTATCGGATAACGGAAGCTCAGAAAGTGACGCTGAAGGCATTGGGTGCCGTGGAGATAGGGATATTGAACTAAACTGACAACTGTAGTGACACCTGGGTTGATGGCAATGCTGCCAGCTAAAGAAGCGGAGTCAATCATTCTCGGTTTGGTGCAACCGTTTGACCAACAGCTAGATGCCGAGATAGTAGAGTTATCAGCGGCTACGGGTCGGATTTTGGCTTCTCCAGTGACGAGTCAATTGGATTTTCCCCACTGGGATAATTCTGCAATGGATGGGTATGCTGTGCGCTATGCCGATGTGCAATCCTGTAATGCAGAGCAACCTGTTGAGTTGGAAATCGTTGAAGAAATTCCCGCTGGGATAGAGCCTCAATCTACGATTCAACCGGGGCAGGCGTCTCGCATTTTCACGGGTGCTTGTATGCCGCAGGGGGCGGATACGGTGGTGATGCAGGAGCGAACCCGACGTGAGGGAACCCGTGTATTCATCTTAGAGGCACCCAAAGCGCAGGCTTTTGTACGTTATCGAGCCTCGTTCTATCAGGCGGGAACACCTCTTCTCCAGGCAGGAATCACTCTCAATGCCGCAGAAATTGCTGTATTGGCGGCGGCTGGGTGTACTAATCTTCCTGTCTATCGACGCCCCCGTATAGCAATTTTGTCAACCGGTAACGAGTTAGTCACACCCGATCAACCGCTGCAACCCGGACAGATTGTAGATTCCAATCAATACGCCCTGGCTGCCTTTGTGGGGCTCTCTGGGGGAGTGCCTGTACCGCTGGGTATTGTTCGCGATGATCCAGAGGCACTCAAAGATGCGATCGCACAAGCTATCAGTTCAGCCGACATCGTTCTCTCAACAGGTGGCGTCTCGGTGGGGGATTATGACTATGTTGATCGCATCCTGGCTGAGTTGGGTGCACAAATTCACATTCGCTCCGTTGCCGTCAAACCTGGTAAACCGTTAACCGTTGCTACATTTCCCCCTACTTCTAAGGGCAGCAAGGGGGGAGCGAAACGTCCCATGTTGTATTTTGGTCTACCAGGAAATCCCGTTTCCGCATTAGTCAGTTGTTGGCGGTTTGTGCAACCCGCACTCTGGAAGCTTTCGGGTTTACCTCAAGATTCATGTAAACCTCTATTTGTCAAGGCTTTATCGCGCAATGACCTCCGTTCAGATGGACGCCGAGAAACCTATGTGTGGGGTCAGTTGCATTTAGATTCCACTGGTACCTACGAATTCCATCTTGCTAGTGGTAGTCAGAATTCCGGCAATTTGATTAACCTGGCACAAACTACTGGACTTGCGGTTGTACCAGTGGGTCAAACCCTAATTTCTGCTGGCGAACCCGTGCAAGTTTTACAAGTCGGTTCACGTTACTAAACTAAATTTGTTCGATCTGATATGCTTCGGCTTTCCCTCGCTTGGGCTGTAGGTTCATTTCAGCGTTAGGCAACAGCCAGAATCGGTTCATAGACAAGGAGCATTAACCTTTCGCCAGGGACGGTTTCCATAGCATAGGTTTTGCCCTGAGCATCGGCAAAATCAACAAGATAGGCTCGCCCCTTAAAATCCATGAGGATAGTGCCGACTTGCCCAGGTATTAGCAGGATTGGTTGTTGAGTTTCTTTATGGAGTGCCTGAATTTTTTCGGTCAAGGCAACAACATCATATTCCTTAAAATTCATCGTAGTATCCTCACTGATCTACAGGATAAGTATTCGTTAATCTCGGAAACTCTTCACCTGTGCGAATGATCCAACATCCAAGTACCCAAGAGCTTCCAATGTCTGTTGTCATCAAAAACTTTACGTCATACTGGGTTCCATACTCATCTGTTTTGTGAATGGTTGCCTCATTATTGACAGCAGATTCTAAGAGAGCCGTTTCTAATAATTCTTTGTTTTCTAGCGTAATCCCCAACCTGTTTCTAAACATGATGGCTTTGTCTTTACCCTTGGGATGCTGCATATTCAGTGAATACCGCTCAAGTTTATCTCCCAGTTGTGCTCTCTCGCCATTAGGTAGCTTCATGCTCCGAAACGCTCAAATTCAACGCTTTGGATATTAATCAAGTCTCCTCCTCTCGCGCTTTTATTTTTTAATTTTGAATTTTTAATTGAATCTCCTCACACTGTTTGACTAACGGAAGACCAAGTTCAGTGGTAATTGCCAATACTTGTTCACAATACTTCATCGCCTGATCGGGTTCGCCGATTTTGTAATGTAGCTCTGCAAGAGCTTTGAGCGTCTCAGCTTCATTGTTTCGATTACCGAACTCTCGCATCATGGTTAACGCGAGTTGCAGATGTTTTAAGGATATAGGGTATTGCGCCAGACGACAGTACACTTCTCCTAATACTGCCTGAACTTCTCCTTGGCGAGCGCCAATATTACGGGCAATGACCCGATTTCAAGAACTCCGGTTCGATGATGAAGATGTCGAGTTCAGATAAGTACGATGTTATCCCAATCACAGCCGACCACAACTAACCAAACCATTCCAGCGATCGCCCCGATTGATCCCACAACTATTGTGGAAAACGGGGAGTCACCGACTGCAATTATTTTGGCGATCGCAATCCTCATCGCCATGTTATTTTGCTCTATGACCGGACTTGTTCGAGTCATCGTCGTTGCATTTTACGTCAAACAAAGTCCTCTCGATAGGAAAAATTCATAGTAGTTGCACCTCTGCAACAGAGGTGCAACTTTTGCAAATCTCATTAACTATTCTTGCTCCCCCCTTAAAAAGGGGGGATCTATATGTAGCGTCTCAACAGCGAAATGGTATGACTATTTCCAGCCCAGTGGTTGTTCGATCGCTTCTTCGTCCGTCTGGGAAATGTTAGCACCTGGCTTACCGACAATCTGCACGGTGCTTGCACGCAACAGACCATCCTCATCTTGTAGGGCAACATACCGCACACCCGTACCCACTTCTATGCGATCAAAGTCATCGTGGATGACGCTATTCCGGTGAAAGTAGATTTCTTCATCACTGTCCAAAGCCCTGATGAAACCGTATTCCTGCTCCGGAAATAGCTTGGTAACAAGGGCACCCATTTCTTGTTCGGGGTGGCTCTTGACCTGGTCACGCTGTTTTTCGGTAAGCTTGACAAGCTGCCGACGTGCGGCATCAAAAGCACTGCGGATGACGGCTTCGAGCGGGTCGTACTGATCGCCTTCTCCAGGATTTTTAACGGCGGCTAACTCGTGACTGGGAGGCACGGTGAGATCGATGCAGACCCGATAAGGAGAACCACTCCTTGGGCGCTCGTGTGCCTTTTCTAGGGTGACACGGCAGCTATTGATGTGATCACATACCTGTTCGAGCTTAGCTGCCTTTTCGCGGACTAATGCCTCAAGCGCATCAGTTTTTTCCACCTCTTTGTAGGTAATTTCTAAAGGAATTTGCATGATTTGTTTTCTATTCTATGGGGAGCGTAATTTCATTACTGTGCTTGGTGCTTAAGGTCAAGACGTTACTCTAAGTACACAGCACCAATGACAATCATGCTAACGAGGCGATCGCTGGCTATATTTCTATCGAATTACATAAATTTGGTGAGCGCTGTCAATTGTTTCTTTTGCAACTGAGCTTCTGACCCCTAACCCTTAATTACCAAAAACCTCTCTTACCACTCGGCAACACTGTAGCCCAATTCGTCTTGGCCTGTGTCAGCTGCTCCTCACTGATTTTGGCATTGGAGAGATTAGCGCCACATAGATTTGCGCCTTTGAGATTCGCATGATTGAGATAGGCATAGCTGAGATCTGCGCCTCTCAAGTCAGCTCCTTCCAAATCGGCATAGCTCAAGTAAGCCCGACCCAAATTCGCATCTCGCAAGTTCGACCGATTTAAACTGGCTCGACCAAAATCAGCATTCGATAAATCAGCTCCTTGGAAATTGGTTCTTGCCAACTTCGCCTGATGGAAAATTCCCCCAGATAAGTCAACTTTATGAAGATCGAGTCCGCTCAAATCCTGAGAGGCGAAATCCCTGCGACCCTTCAGATAAGCGCCTAATAAACCGTTGGCATCTAACTTGAAAGGAACCTTGGGTTTGCCGGTTGTAAAGCCATCGCTCTTAAGCAAATTCGTAGAGGCTCGTTGGCTGGGAATACCCTGACTGCGCGGATTCCCAGATGTGTAAGAGCCGCTTTGTTCTTTGCGGGCGCGACGCGCTCGAATTGCCATTGCTAGCTTCGAGGTTGCAGTTGAGGGGGATGAGGGAGAAGTCTTGTCGCCTAAGTCTCCAGAGTAAAAGGATTGACTATTGAACCCTTTGTTTGGGCCTGGTAATTGAGTCGGCTGAGCCGCTAAACCCTGTGCCAAGGTGTCGATATAAGGCTCCAGGTCAAGAGCCCTCATGATATCCGTGGCTGACTGATAGCGATGGCGAACCGAAGCCTCTAGCATTTTTTTCAAGACTTCGGCAAAATGGTCACTCACATGAACACATTTCTGCCAGACCATTTCCCCGGTTGAGGGATTATAGTCTAAGTCTTTAGGGGATTTCGCCGTCAACAAATAAATGCAAGTCACACCTACTGCATAAATGTCACTCGCATAAACCGGACGTAATGCCATCTGCTCCGGGGGGGCAAAGCCTGGAGTCCCGATCGCAAAATTGGTTAAGGCTGTCTGGTCTGAGGCGTTGGTCGTTACTGGGTTAACGTGGTTTTTCACCGCCCCGAAGTCAATCAAAACCAGTCTGCCGTCTTGGTCGCGACGAATTATGTTAGCGGGTTTAATGTCTCGGTGAATCACTTGCTGGCTGTGGATGTATTGCAGCAGTGGCAGGATTTCACTCAAGAATTGCTTTACTCCAGCTTCGCTCAGCGCACCCGACCGTCTGATCTCTTGCTGCAAGGTCGAGCCACTGATGTACTCTTGCACTAAGTAAAACTGTTGGTTGTCTTCAAAATAATCCAACAGGCGCGGCACTTGAGGATGATTGCCAATCTTTCCCAGAGTTCTTGCTTCTCGCTCAAACAGCTCTCGTGCCATTGGTATGATATGAGCACTTGTTGATGCTGGACGGAGTTGTTTGATTACGCAACAGGGATCTCCAGGCAGAGATTCATCTTGAGCCAAAAACGTGGCTCCAAATCCACCTTGACCCAAGGCTTTTAGGACACGATAGCGATCGCGCAATAACAGCTGGGAACCGCACGCCTGGCAGGTCTCGACGTGGCTTGGATTTTTAGGCTGAGGACAGGCAGGATTTAGGCAGTAGCTCATTCAGCGTCACCGATGGGGCGTTGTCCGTTTTGGGACGAAAGCTTATGATCGAAGCACCCGGCTTAACCGATTGACTTTTATGGGAAACGCACCGCCGAATGCACCCTCGCTTTGGCAAGCCTTTGGATGAAATCTGATTTAAAACCAGGATATCTTACTTTTCATCTAGACTTGGGCGTATATGACTGAAGATTGCGTTTAGTTTCCCTGATTTCTTGTAAAGAGTTGCTAAAGGTATAAAAGGTATATCCATTCTATTTGAGGCTTCCATAAACGTGACAGGGGAGGGGCTCAAAACCAGGGACGGGAGACGGGAGACGGGGAAAACAGTTAGTCATTATGAACACATACACGCGGGAAACCCTGCCTATGAGAGAGCAGGGTTGAACCACAATATCAGCAAACAATTGGTAACTGACGCGCATCTGTCTGGTTCTGCTTTGGCATTTGAGGATTTGATTTAGATGAACTTGATCCGGGCTGAAGCCCCGCCGCTCTCTTCGCGAGGTTGCTTACCGCCAAGAATTACCTATTACCTATTACTCACCACAGATTGACCCAACCGGGAGACTCAAAGAATTCCTCATCCCCAATCCCTAACACTTTTGTAAAATAATCACATCTAAGGTAGGTAAAAGCTAGGAGTCAATGCGTATTTCTTTAAATTGGCTTCGGGAACTGGTGGACATAACCCTGGCTCCCGAAGAGTTGGCCGAAACCCTGACATTTGCTGGGTTTGAGGTAGAAGACATCGAAGACCGTCGGAAGTTAGCGGATGGCGTTGTGGTGGGGAAGGTTCTAGAGGTACAACCTCATCCGAACGCAGATAAGCTGAGAGTCTGTCAAGTGGATATTGGAAATGCCAATGGACCGTTGAATATTGTCTGTGGCGCGGCTAATGTCCGGGCAGGGGCTTATGTTCCGGTAGCAACCAGCGGCACTTACCTACCCGCGATCGATCTGAAAATTCGCGCCTCAAAACTGCGGGGTGTTCGCTCAGAGGGAATGATTTGCTCTCTGGCGGAAGTTGGCTTAGAAAAAGAGGCAGCTGGCATCCACATTTTTGAACAGGAAAATCTCCAGTTAGGGAGCGATGTGCGTCCCCTGCTTAACTTGGAAGATGTCATTCTCGATTTGACAGCGACGGCGAATCGTGCAGACGCCCTGAGTATGGTAGGGGTGGCACGAGAAGTGGCAGCGCTAACGGGAGCGACTTTGAAGCTACCAGAGGCTCCTGAGTTATCAATTGCATCAAGGATAGGGGGTTTGAAGTTAAAAATCTCCGATCCTGGTGCCTGTCCTACCTACATCGGTACGGTGATGGAAGGGATCAAAATTGAGCCTTCCCCAGATTGGTTGCAACAGCGTTTGCAAGCGGCTGGAGTGCGACCAATTAACAATGTGGTCGATGTGACCAACTATGTTTTGTTGGAATGGGGTCAGCCCCTTCATGCCTTTGATCGGGATCGGCTTTTAGCGATCGCAGGTGGAAATTCTCTGACCATTGGTGTTCGTTTCGCAAACAGTGGAGAATCGCTGAAGACGCTGGATGGTCAAAGCCGCACCCTCCAACCCCAAACCTTGTTGATTACCGCCAACGACAAGCCGGTTGCCCTCGCTGGGGTGATGGGTGGCGAAGAAACGGAAGTTCACAACGGCACTCAGAATATAGTTTTAGAAGCGGCGCTATTTGATTCGGTAGCCATTCGCCGCTCCGCTCGCAGTCTTGGTTTGCGAACAGAGGCGTCTACCCGCTTCGAGCGGGGTGTGAATCAGGCCGAGTTAGGGATTGCGACAAAAAGAGCGATCGCACTGTTATCGGAGTTAGCCGGTGGTACGCTCAGTACCCAAGAAGTTGCCGACACGCGTCCCGATCCCGCCACTTGGACACGATCAATTGAGTTACGTCTTGACCGCATCAATCAGATTTTAGGTCCGGTGGAACTGGAAGACGAGATTGGCGAAATTCTTCCAGAAGATGTTGAACGCATCCTCACCGCCCTCGGCTGTCAACTAAAGCGTGGCGATTCAGAGGAATCTATTCAATGGACGGTAACTGTGCCACCTTACCGCTATCGGGACTTAGAGCGCGAAATTGACCTCATTGAAGAAGTTGCCCGTCTCTACGGCTACAACAACTTCTGTGAGGATCTACCGGATAAGACGGAACTCGGTTATTTATCCCTGGAACAGCAGTTGATGCGGCAACTGCGAGAAGCGTTTCGGGCGGCAGGGTTGACCGAATTAGTCCAATATTCATTGGTCAAGCCAACAGACGACCGACAAATTCACCTTGCCAATCCTCTGTTTGCCGAATACTCCGCCCTGCGAACTGATTTACTGTCTGGGTTGATTGATGCATGTCAATACAACCTGGAGCAAGGTAACGGCATCCTTAATGGATTTGAGATGGGTCGGGTCTTCTGGCGAGAAGAGGAGGGTTTCCTAGAAGCCGACTCCATTGCTGGGATTTTAGGCGGCGACCCTACCCAAGGGCGCTGGGTTAAGGGAGGACATGAGTCACCCATGACTTGGTACGAGGCGAAGGGGGTGTTAGAGAGCGTATTTGAACGCTTGGGTATGAGTGTTGAGTATCAACCGAACCGGCAAGATCATCGCTTTCACCCAGGACGCACTGCATCTTTGTGGTTACAAGGCAAGCGATTGGGTAACTTGGGACAGTTACATCCCCAGTTGCGATCGCAATACGGTTTGCCAGATGCTGTCTACGCGTTTGAGATGGACTTAGATGTACTCTTGGATGCTCTAGCTCAGGACGAAAGCCTGACGCCCCGATTCAAACCCTATCCCACTTTCCCCGCCTCTGACCGAGATATTGCCTTCTTTGCTCCAGAGAAAGTCTCTGTAGCGGAAATCGAACGAACAACACTCAATGCGGGTAAGCCGTTATTAGAGTCGGTACAATTGTTCGATGAATATCGCGGGGAGTCAGTTCCCAAAGGACAGCGGAGTTTGGCGTTTAGGCTAGTCTATCGCGCAAGCGATCGCACTCTCGTAGCGGAAGAGGTGGAAACGCTCCATCAAAAAGTAAGAGAATCCTTGGTAGAAAAATTCGGCGTCACTCTCAGAGTCTAAAAGGTTGGCAGGTTGAAAGTTAGCAGGTTGAAGGTTACATAGCGGTTCTCAGTTGCATGGAGTACACCTAACGCCAGGGAGTCAGGAGTCAGGAGATGTGATGACTGTACTTCACTCGTTTGAAAACTGCTATATTATTCAATCAGCTAACTTTTTCTCAATCTTCAACGATATAAGCTTTAATCTTCAACCTTCAACCGTCTAATCTTCAACTCTTTTATGCCTAAATATGTACTGTGGGGAAGCTATTGCGAGGACGTTTTAGAAAAGCGTGCCCCTTACCGTCAAGCCCATCTAGATGGTTTGGCGAAGCAAAAAGAAGCGGGTGTTTTGATTACAATTGGCCCTACTAAAGATTTAACTAAAG
>NZ_DATNPA010000540.1:0-22526 GCF_036703385.1 Allocoleopsis sp.
TTCTCCAACGCCACGCCCCGGTTAAACCAAGCTTCGTGTAAGTCAGGTTGGAATTGCAGGGCTTGGTCGTATGATGCAAGGGCTGCTTCATAATTACCTGCATTAAATTGATCAACACCTCGGTTAAACCAGGCTTCTGCCTCATCCATCAAATTTACCTCCATCAAACAACATCAAAGGACTTATAAAACAGTTGCAAATTCCCCTGTTGTTCTAGCTTCTCTAATAACTCATTAAGGCGGTTAGCATTCAAAGATGGCACAGGTTCTCCATCATTGGGACGCAACCAAGGCAACTCTAAAGGCTTCTCCAGCACAATACCGAGAAAATGCTCTTTCCCCACCTCCTCAAAAACCATTGACTTAGTGATAGCGCCCGTCTGAGGTAAATACATTTCCTGCTCAGATAATTCCCCAGATGGAGCAAAACCTTGGGATGGGCAAAGACAGTATTTCATCCCATCTGTGCCTTGATACAGTAGTAGTAAATAGCGATTCCCCCAGCTTAAATTAACTAGCAGATAAACTTCAGTCTTCAACGGAACCGTCGATTGACGAGGTTCAGGCATTCGCAACGTCCGTTCAACCGATTTCACCTGTAGCCAATCATCCGCTTTCTCAGCCTTAGCCACTAACTCCTGCCACTGCTGTTCTAATACCCAATGGGGGTAATGTTTCTGCCATAACCAGTCATATACGACCAGCCACTTCCCTTTTTTTCCTTTATCCCCAGCCGTCAGAAATTCAATATTTACCCCATCCTGTTGCATCTGAGATTCAAATTCACTCACTAGAGTTTTTACAACCCATTGCAAATCTGTTCCGAATCGGTTGTTGACATCTTCTTGAAGCTGTTTTTGGACTAGCTTGGCGATTTCTTGATTATTACGTCCCTCTATTCCGTTTTCAGGATGATATTTCGGGTTAAACCGTAGCTGAAAGATGAGCTTACGGGCGGGAGTAGCTGTGGCAAAGCAATCTCTCGCCAAGGACTCTAGGAATTTTGCTCTCAACGCCTGCATAAGTGTTTAGGTGCTTTAGATAAAAATGGCTGGCTTTATACTAAATTTATTTTGTTCAATAAAAAACGACATTCAAAATAAACTAAATGATTATATTTAACTTTATTTGCCGCAATTCTTAGTTATTCACTCTTATATGTCACTATTGAGATTCCCAAGCTCTTTAAAAATTTGGGAATCTCAAATCATGTTATTTTATGGCTATGAGCTTCTATTTTTAGCGGATTTACTTTTAAAAATACTAACCCTAGATTTGAGTTGTTCCAGCAATATTTATAGCTTTTCTGAACAACATGACTAACAGCAACACTCAACACGAAAACTCGACGATAATCAGTAAACGACCTAGGTTAGAGTTAATAACAGCTCTGTTAACCAGTCTTTCGGGTGTTATTTTGGCAGTACTACCCCTTACACTGAACTCTCAGTCCTCACGAGTGGCGATCTGCGCTTCGCAGCAGCGCTTCGCTATCGCTTTTTATGCTCAGGTGTCCCCATCGCATCAGGAGTATAAAGCCTTCATCAGCATTCGTTTGAACACCACCAAGCCGTTGCCGCCTTACAATAAGATACTCCTGCCGTGAGTCATAGCAATTGGGTTTGAGCTTGACACCTATGCTCCAATTGCTCTCCTCATATCTTGCACCTCGCCGTGAACTAAAGTACCCTTCGGGAACGCCTTCGGCGAACAGGCTCAAAGCTTAAGTCCGTTTCAACGGACTCAAACCTTTACCGAGTCAGCTTTAGCTGACTTTAGCTATCAGCGCGAACTTGAGTTCAGGGCGGGACTGTGGGTAATAGTTAAGGCTGGTGCAAGATCTGAGCCCTGTCTGGTGACTTTGCCGGATAGGGCTTTTTGAGTCCTGTAGAGTTTTTGTACAACTTTGTCTTGCTCGATAGTGGCAATATTTGCATCAACCAACTTCCTGCACACAACCTTGAACATCTCCATCCATTCTGAGCTAGAGTGAAAAGCTAATTGCCACAGGCTGAGTATATGTGCACAAAACCGAGAGTTTAATTGCAACTTAGGTACGGTGCGTCGTCTATATCTTAGTGGTTAGACTCTCTCGCTAAACTAACAATCAAAAACAAAAAACGGTGTGAGAGATATGAACTTGTTAGTCGGTAAAACCTTACAGGGTGGCAAATATACTCTAGAGCAGGAACTAGGACGCGGCGGCTTCGGCGTCACGTATAAAGCTACCCATCACTACTTGGATCAGGTGGTGGTAATCAAAACCCTCAACGAGTCCCTTCAGTTACACCCAGAGTTTCCTCGGTTCCAGCACCGATTCCAGGATGAAGCGAAAGCCTTAGCGTTGTGTGTCCATCCTAATATTGTCCGCGTTAGTGACTTCTTCGTAGAAGCGGAATGGCCCTACATGGTGATGGACTATGTGGCTGGCTCAACCTTGCAAGCGCTAGTGTTTCCAGGACGCCCCTTGGATGAAGCGACAGCGATTTATTACATCCGACAAGTGGGCGAAGCACTAAAGGTTGTGCATCAAAAGGGCTTGCTGCATCGGGACATCAAACCAGCAAACGTCATCCTCCGTCAAGGCACTCAGGAAGTTGTGTTGATTGACTTTGGGATTGCACGGGGGTTTAATACCGACTCCACTCAGACTCACACCAATATGGTGTCGGATGGCTATGCCCCCTTGGAACAGTATTTAGTTAAAGAAAAGCGCACCCCGGCGTCGGATGTTTACGGTTTAGCCGCAACTCTCTATGCCCTATTAACGGCACAAGTCCCAACTCCCGCCGTAATTCGCGATCGCCAACCCATGCCTGCACCTCGCGAACTGCAACCCCAAATTAGTGCTGCGGTGAATCAAGCAATCATGCGCGGTATGGCAGTAGAAGCGCGTTTTCGACCCGCTAATGTGGATGAATGGCTGTCGCTGTTACCTAACCCGGAGCTAGCTCAGGTGAATGGTATCCCGATCGCCAGTTTCACCCACACCGGAGCAACGGCTCCCGTTAATCCTCAGCAACTGGCTCAATTAAAGAAAACATCCCTGTCTTCTCCTAATCTCCCCATATTTAAGCAGTTGGGTGTTCGGGGTATGGCTATTGGGGGAGCGGCTGCGATCGCAACGGGTTTAGTTGCCTTGGGCGCTGTTCGGCATCAGTCTAAGCCCAAACCAACCACCATCACACCCACACCTACAGCCACCGTAGAACCCTTTGCCTCACCCTTGGTGCTGCCCAGCACGGATAGTAATAACGAGGAGTCTTCTACGACTAATGACCAGACTCCGCAAAAGTCTACTCCATCGAAATCTCCAGTTCAATCTCAATCCTCTGTGAAGCAGAGGCGCTCTTCTTCCTCTGCTTCTTCTGAAGAAGAACCCGTTCGCAGAACTTACCCCAGAAAATCTTACCCCCAAAAATCCGACGAACAAGACAATTCGGAATCTGCACCTACTCCTTCATCCCGCTCTCGCTCTCGGAGATCTCGGACGCGGGTAGAGACACCATCGCAACCTGGCAGTGAATCGTCTTCCCCGGTATCCAAGCCAACTCCGGTTTCCTCGCCCAAAGAACCTCAGCCACAAGTCCAAAAACCATCGGGGCAAACCCAAGCACCAGCACCTGAGGCACCACTGCCGCCACCGGAACCCATCAGTAAACCTAAACCCGTTGAAAAATCAGTACCGCTACCTCCACCAGAAGCCGTACAGCCCAAGAAATCCGCACCAGATAATGCTAGTGGTGACAATCAGAGCAGGAGTGGAGAAGATTCTTCGGGCGGTATTAACTAAGATTGGTATACGAACACACAGCTTTTTGTTGCAGCTGGTTCGGTTGTAGTCCCACAAAAGTAGGGAGATTACGACTCCTCGCCGCTAAACTTTAGTGACGCTGACTAAACTCAGTGGCTATAATGAGGAATATAAGACATGGGGCCTTAAAGGTTTCGACGTGTTGGCGAACGCTGCCCCGTGATGCAGGTCGAGAGTGAGTCTCCTCTCGTTAATATCGGCTCGAAAAAAAAGTAACTGCGAATAACATCGTTAAGTTTGAGCGTGTAGCTGTCGCTGCTTAAAATCCTCTAACAAAGGTACGCTCGTCTATAGTTTGACTCCGTTAAGGACTATGGACAAACCCCAACGGATGCGTTGATAAACTGCCTTTGGTCGGTTTATTGGCAAAGACTTTACCAAAGCATCCTGTCATCCGGGATAATGGATGGTTCCCGCCCAGAGGGTCAGATGGGCTAAACCTGTGAATGAACGGTAGGTTAATACCCAGGGCGGACACGGGTTCAATTCCCGTAGGCTCCACTGGTAATTCTCTCAATACCACCTCACACTTCAATGTATGAGGTGGTTTTTGATTTTTAGGCAATGACAGGCTACCAATCAGGACACCGCCCATTTTCGCATTCAGGAGCGCGAGCAATATTAGATTCATAGAAAGCTTTGACAGCTATAGGTTCGTAGCGATTAAGCTTTTTTAAGTAACCCCAGGAAGTGAGTGCAATGGCTGCATTCAGTTGTGGTCGTGGTGTTAAAATCAGGCGTGCATTGGTAAGACTCAACTCGCGTACCTGTGCCCGAAGTTGCTGCAAATCCTGACCTTTAATCCGATTAGGATTGTAACTAATAATCACCGTGCCATGCTCTAGGTTGTGCACTAAAAAACCATCAGCTGGTGCCTTTTCGTAGATACCCCACAAAGCCGTGCAGTCATAGTGAGAACCAGAGGAAGGTGGATTCGTTTTATCCGTAATTGGGGTGTTGATGGGGACATGAAAGCGCGGTAACTCTGTCATGCGTATCCCCGCTTCCGCCCCCCTAGGGCGGGCAGGGAGTGGTGACTGTGATGAGGTTATTATGAAGCGCTCGATTAAGCCCTGCCACACAGTTGGGCAGGGGTTCGTTCCCATCGCCTGCTTTGTAGAAGAGACAATTTGAGGGGGGGGAGTATGGGCACTCACACTTGCTCCCTGCCAGAAAAGAGGAGTAAGGACTATTAGAGAGAAAACTCTAAATAGTCGAGAACTTAAGGGGTAGGCTTTACGCGTCATAAACCATTGCACTTATTTTTGAGCTCAGTTCCTCATCTTCCCTTCTAAATAAAAAGCCTGACAAGCTGGGCATCTGTCTTTATATATATATTCCTGTCCGACCATAACTTTTCACATATATTTCCTACATCTTATATAGATAGTACAGATGCAACTGTAGCGATCGCTTCGCTGTCCTCGATCCCAGTAGCTATGCTTCAGGGCGTAGCTGTTGCCCCAGTCTAGGCAATCGCTGAATGGCTTATTCCATAGGGGCATTTTTGATATAAATATCCGGATTCGTACCGGGCTTGCCGAAAAGAATACTCAGATAGCCCAAGCCACTGTCTATTCATCGGCAACTGCTGTGGGTGGCATGATTACACTGCTATCTCACCCCTTGCGTTGCTAAAGAAAAAGTAGTTTTACTCCAGCACGGAACAAGAGAAAGTTATGGTTATGCAACCTACGTATGGTAACGGTGTTATCGAAAATCAGACCATTGAAATTTCTCAGGAAGGATTGCGGTTGATTCTCAATCAGATAGAAGCTGAACTGATCAATAGCGAAGTTTACCGCCGCACAATGGCTGGCTTACAGACGATGTTAGGCGAGGCGTCTAACACCGCCCAAATCTTAGTCAAGGCAGTGGGGCGCGAAGCTGTGCGGTTGACTTTCCAGCAGGTGATCAAACAGTATAATGTTGTGCCCGTGTCTGCCCAAGACAGTCATCAAGCTGGACACCAGGAATCAGATTCTTCTGAGAGAGTCAACGAAAATTTATGGGACGAACAGTCACAAGCTGGAACAACCTTACAAGAGATAACTCAACCCGCCAGCCTAAGCAATAGACCGATGGGTGAGCCAAAGCCGCCCAAAAAATTCACAAAGGCAGAAATGACTGCCCAAAAAGTAGCACATGAACGGGACGAGATGCTGCGTAAAGTGGGCCAAGAACTGCTACAGGCACGTTTAACGCGATCGCTCAGCCTCCAACAACTGCATAACCAAACTCTTGTGCCACCCCATCATATTGTGGCCTTAGAATCAGGCCACATTGAGCAGTTGCCAGAGGATGTTTATGTTCGCGGCTTTATTCGTCGAATAGCTCATGCTTTGGGTTTGAATGGCTCAGCACTAATTGCTTCTATCCCAGAACCCGATTTGTCAAAAGCGGTCGTTCCCTCCTGGCATAATTCCATCGCTGTACCCGAATTCCAAGTCAATTCAGTTCATCTATACCTTGGCTATACCGCTCTGATTGCAGGAGCTGTAGGCGGACTCAGCTTAATGTCAAAGCAAGCATCACCAGGGGTATCCGTCACACCTGAGCCAGCAGGTTCTTCTCACACCGCGCCTTCTCCTAAAGCTGAGCGTAATGACAAGACCAGCAAGCCGGGGTTACAATCTAGCAAAAGTGGCGTTAAAGCTGGGGCAGGGATTGCTCCACCGGAAGCCATGTCATTCTAATCAATGGGTAATTCGTCATTTGTTTTTTGCGAAGCCTTGCTCCGATGAGGCGCTAAAACATTGTGGACTGGGTAGACAAGCCCTGTAGTGATTTTGAGTTAGATGCACCACTTAATACGGGCACAATAATATCGTGCCCCGACAATAACCTATATTGAACCCAAAATGAACACGAATGTAGGACAAGAGTAGGCTGAAATACTCCACTTTCTTACACAAGAGGTTGGGCTTGTAGGTGTGGTGGTCAACGAATAACTAACTCATGATTTAGGGCTAATTCACTATGTCTACACCCATTGAAAGGTTCAAGAATGGACTACTGGCGCTCTTTCTCAAGTCTAACTGTCCTCTGTGCGATCGCCCTGCGGAAGGCGAGTGTTGTGCAGCCTGCCAGCGACAATTGCAACGCTGCCAACTTGCTAAACCCGACAACTTCTGGACAGGAGAGGTACCTGTATTTATTTGGGGAAATTATAGTGGCGTTTTGAAACGTGCGATCGCAGCCCTAAAATACGATAATCAACAACATTTGGCGCGTCCTCTGGGTCACTGGTTAGCACAAGCTTGGCTCAAATCATCCATTGCTACCCCTGTCAAAAAATTGACTGTGGTGCCTATTCCTTTGCACCCGCTCAAACTGAAAAAACGCGGTTATAATCAAGCTGAATTAATTGCCCAAAATTTTTGCGATTTCACGGGTTACAAACATCAGCCTCTGGGTTTAGAACGAATTCGTGAAACAGAGGCTCAATTTGGTCTATCAGCGCAAGCGCGAGAACAAAACTTAGCCGATGCCTTTAGGATTAGCAAAAGTTTTGGCAAACATTTACCTAATTCACCCGTGCTATTAATTGATGATATCTACACCACGGGGGCAACAGTTCGCGCTGCTGCCCAAATCTTACAAAAGCAAGGAATACAAGTGTATGGTGTAGCTGCGATCGCAACCTCCAAAGGCCAGTTTCATTCAAGCTAGTCAGTACAGGGAATAATCCAGTATTCTTTTCATTTAATGTAAAGATTTTGTGAATTTATTTAAATTTTTGATGAAGATTGGGAAATCTACTTGCCGTCATTAGGGAGAGAGAAGTACAACGTAGCAAGAATGTAAGTTAATGTAGTGCTAATTTAGGAAATTGACACATCCAAGTGTTTGTTCCTAGATTGGGAACTTACCTATAAGCGCTCATACTATCAAGACCAGAGCATCAAGCGGGGTTTGTTCCGAGCGAGTTCGGTTACTCTTATCAATGCTGATTACCACGGAAGTGCCAACCTAATCAGGGAAGCACTCCTAGATTAATGTCTGTGTCAATGGAATACAGGCTGTGGTAGTTGTGCCAATGAAGATCACCTGATGACTAGCCGCTGAGTCTACCCAAATCATTGACTAGTAAAACAAGGAACTATGGCTACGTTCGCGCCTCAAGACAGCACAGCCCACAATCGGCGTCAGTGCTATTGCCTTAAACCCGCTTGTAAGCATCCACAAAATCAGGGTGATGCCCTTGTTTGTCGAAATTGTGGCTCTAACTTGTTGCTACAAAAGCGCTATCGGGCACTCAAACCAATCGGTCAGGGCGGTTTTGGCAGAACCTTCTTAGCTGTCGATGAATCAACCCAATCCCAACGGCGTTGTGTCATTAAGCAGTTTTTTCCCCAACAGCAGGGAACTGACAATATTGAGAAAGCGACAGAATTATTTCGTCAAGAAGCGAATCGTCTAGAGACTCTGGGCAAACATCCCCAAATCCCTGAACTATTAGCTTATTTTGAGCAAGATGACCAGCAGTACTTGGTGCAAGAATTTATTGATGGAGAAAACTTAGCCCAAGAAATAGCCCACAACGGCCCGTTTAACGAAACCCAAATTCGGCAACTCTTGCAAAGTTTGCTGCCTGTGCTGCGGTGTGTCCACCATCACCAGTTGATTCACCGGGATATTAAACCGGAAAATATCATTCGCCGCCGAGATCATCAACTGGTACTCGTGGATTTTGGCGCGGCGAAGTATACTACCGAGACGATGTTGGGTCGAACTGGGACGGTGATTGGTTCTGCTGCCTATACTGCCCCAGAACAAGTAAAAGGCAAAGCCATTTTTGCCAGTGATTTGTACAGCTTAGGTGTTACCTGCATCCATTTGCTCACTCAGATACCGCCGTTTGACTTGAGCGATACCAGTGAAGATACCTGGGTTTGGCGGCATTACTTGAGGAAGCCGATTAGTAAGGAGTTAGGCATTATCCTCGACAAAATGCTGGAAAGTGGTACCAAGCGGCGCTACCAATCGGCAGATGAAGTTCTCAAAGATTTGCAGGCCAAGTCGCTTCCCACTCGCAAAAAGGGGTCTGAGAAAAAATTGCTGGTGGCAGGCATTGCCTTCCTCTTGTTGGGGTCTGTAGGACTGGGGTACTTGCTCCCTCGTGCGGGGCAACAAGCTTCGACTCCCAGTAATTCCACTGTGACGCAACCCTATCCCGTCAGTGAACCGGTTCAAGAGGAAGAACGCCAACCCTCTAAACCGGGCGGATTGTTCGCTACCGTGAACGGACAGAAACAGGTTTTTCCCTTGAAACACACCGAAGTGATGGCGAAGGTTTCGGGGAATGTGTCGCGGGTGGAGGTCACGCAAACCTTTCAAAATCCGTTTAAAAGCCCAATAGAAGCGACGTATGTGTTTCCACTTCCGGATGATGCGGCAGTGGATGATATGGAAATTAAAGTGGGCGATCGCATTATTCGTGGTCTAATTAAAAAACGCGAAGAAGCCAAGAAAATTTATGAGCAAGCCAAGCAAGAAGGCAAAACGGCTGGTCTTTTAGAACAAGAGCGGGACAATATTTTTACCCAGTCGTTAGCCAATATCAAACCAGGGGAAAAAATAGATGTCACGATTCGCTACACCAATAGCTTGAAGTTTGAAAGAGGGAATTACGAATTTGTCTTCCCGATGGTAGTCGGGCCACGCTATATCCCAGGAACGGAGAGTGATAGCCAAGGGAATACAAACCAGGTTAAAGATGCCTCAAAGATAACTCCGCCTGCGATACCCACAGGACGTTCTGGACAAGATATTGGCGTAACGGTGGAAATTGAAGCGGGTGTACCGATTAGTAATGTGCGATCGCCCTCGCATCAAATCAGCACCCTCCAAGATGGGCGTGCTGTAAGGATTCAGTTGGGCAAACAAAATACAATACCTAATAAAGATTTGATAGTACGGTATCAAGTTGCCGGAACTGAAACGCAGTCTACGGTATTAACCCAAGCCGATGAACGAGGCGGTCACTTTGCGACCTATTTAATCCCAGCGGTGCAGTATCAAAGCAATGAGATTGTACCCAAAGATGTGGTCTTTCTCATGGATACCTCTGGCTCACAAGCCGGTTCAGCGATCGCACAATCCAAGGAATTAATGCGGCGGTTTATCAATGGGCTGAATCCCAACGATACGTTTACCATTATTGACTTTGCCAGTACGAGTCGGCAGCTTTCCTCCAAACCGTTACAAAATACGCCGCAAAACCGACAGAAAGCCTTAGATTACATCAATGGCATAGATGCTAATGGTGGCAGCGAGTTAATGAATGGTATCCAAAAGGTGTTGAGTTTCCCTGCTGCAACGGAGGGACGCCTACGCAGTGTTGTTCTGCTTACAGATGGTTTGATTGGCAATGACAGTGAAGTGATTGCCGAGGTGCAGAAAAACCTCAAACCTGGGAATCGACTTTATAGTTTCGGCGTTGGCAGTTCAGTGAACCGCTTCCTGATTGATCGCATCGCAGAAGAGGGACGGGGTATTGCGGAAGTGTTGCCCCCTGATGAACCGGCTCAAAAGGTTGCTGAAAAGTTCTTCCGGCGCATCAACAATCCCGTATTGACGAATATTGAAGTGAGTTGGGATGGTTCGGGGAAACAACCGGATATTTATCCCCTCAAACCAGCGGATTTGTTTGCCAATCAGCCGTTGGTGCTGTTTGGACGTAAAGGCGATCGCTCTAAAGGTAACTTGAAGATTACGGGTATGGCGGCGGGTGGCAAACGTTATGAGAAGATTGTGCCAATTGAGTTTGAGGGTGGGGGAAATCCTGCGATCGCACAACTTTGGGGACGTGCCCGGATTAAAGAGTTGATGAGTCAAATGTTCGGCGGTGAAACGGCGTCTGGTGTCAAGGCGGTTACGGATACAGCGTTAAAGTATCGGTTGTTGTCTCAATACACCGCCTTTGTTGCTGTTACTGAAGAAGTGCGGGTTGATGCCAAGGGGAAACGCCTAAAGGTGCAAGTACCTGTTGAAACACCAGAGGGTATGCAAGCTGATGCAACTGCGGGTGAATTTGCTTCCGTGCCAGAACCCAGTCAAATCGTAGGCAACCTTTTGGCATTGGTGTTGCTGGCGATATCTTTGAGCTGGATGCGACGCAAGGGGTTGAAACGTGTAACCTAAGTCGAATGGCACTGACTTAAGAACTTTCCTACTTTACCAACCAACCTTTGTGCAGGGGGTCTCTAGGTAGGCACTCCGTCCCCCAGTGGGGGGTTTGGGGGGAACCCCCCCAATCTGGGTTTTTCCAAGAAACGATCACTTTTCCCTTAAGTCAGTGACATTCAACCTAAGTCTTACAGACAGTGGTTGGAGGATAATATCAAATCCGGGATGAATATCCCATTTTAGGAGAACGAACCACAGAGGCACAGAGGACACTGAGGAGAGGAGAGAAGAGGAGGAATTTAAAGTTAAAAGGGATTATAGCGCAGGATTTGGTAAGCTCGTCCACATTTAAGTTTCATAGTCGGGACGGGCAAGATGCCCATCCCACAAGATTTATGTCAGCAACGCTAGTGCAAACTAGATATGGAGCAGCTTATCAGACAGTCAGAAGCTGCAATCTCTGTTTGATGCCTGAATCCCACGAATTCAATTCGTGGGAGTGGCTCAACGAATCGTCACATCCAGCGTATATTCAGCATTACCTCTGATTCCACTGACAATCACAGAATAGTCTCCCGTTAGGGGTAATTCACCACGATAGCTCGTAGCTTCTTGTTTGAGGTACTGCCCATCAGGAGCCTGAACATCAAAAACCGCGTTTTGATCAAGGGAGGTGAGCGATAGTGTCATTATCTGGCCTCCTCTAGCACGCAGCAAATAGATAGTTCTGCTGCCACGCCCTATAGTACTCTCTACAACTGTACTCACAGCACCTCGTTTAAACAGAATGCGTTGCGTGCGAGTTTCATTAGCTGTCACATCATCTTGAGCCAAATCAAAGCGACGCGGAGTAGGTAAGTGTTGAGCAAGGGGTAGGGTTAGTTGAACAGTTTTCCCATTTCTAAGTGTAGGATTGTCTGTTATTGGCGATCGCGTCGAGCTAGAAGCTGTTGTTGACGACAGAGTAACAGCTAAGACAATGATTGCTCCCTGCCAAGCACAATTGAGCACTCTGGAGAAGAAAGCCATAAATTTCCTAAACTGGATGCCCTCTGGGTAGAGTTTGGCAACTTCAATGTCAGTTTTTTTCTGCTGGTACTCGTTCCATCGTGTGACGCAAGAAGCTTTGGTCATAAGGTATCCTGAACGCGATCGCTTTGATTATTTACTGTTCCCCTCATCTCAAACCTTTTCCTGGGGCGGGGGCGTAATCCGAAATCGGTTCAGTTTCTCATCAAGTTCTCTGAGCAGTTCAAAGTCTTCCTCTGGTAAGGGGTGAATTCCACTCCCTGTTAAGCCCTCACCGACAGAGGTTTCTTTCTTAAGGAAGGCGAACGCTTGCCGGAACTGATAGGGGTTAACCTCAATGGGCGAGTCAAAGTGACAGGGAATAATCCGTTGGAAATTCCAACTCGCTACCTGATCAGCCCAGTTCAGGGTTTCTCTGGGTGCTCGGTTGAGAATCAGGGTTTGCAGAATGGGTGCCACAAACAGACGCCCGCCCCCTCGCAGTGCCTCGAACGATCGCTTCCAGTCCTCCTTCCATTTGAAGGGAAACCAACCGAAATATGCCTTTCTTGACCGATCCGGCGCTTGCAGGGCATCCCGAATTGACTGCCCCATTTTCACCACATTCAACGCACTGGGTTGGAAGTAAAAGGCAAATAGCGAGATACGTTGCCATCCCTTGCGACGGTTTGCTCGATTGTCCTCAACGATGTCGAAAGCATTGTCTTTCGCATGGAATAGCAAGGGGTACGGGTCGAGTTGAACGATCGCAGGCGGTTCTTCAGGCACGGACAGCACGGAATCGGTTACGAGTAATGTGCGCGATCGCTTGTGGAAGAAGGCTACTTCCTCAAACCGCCCCAGCCCCAGTTCGATGGGTCCGAGCATGGCATAGTCAAACTCGGAAGCAAATGGAGTTTTGCTGCTGTCATCTGGAAGTAGATGAGTGCGTCTGAAGGGCAAGCCGAGCCAACTCAAGGGGAGATTTAAGGGAAAGCTCCATTGGTTGGGGGCTACAAAGACTTGTGCCTTGGGAAAGCGTCTGGCAAAAGGGCCGACGAAGACCTTGTGTTCTAGACCGGAGATCGTGGGTAGGATGATGTACTTAATATCGCCATGCTGATCGACCAACTCTTGAACGAGCCGGATACACTCCCTTGTGGGTGCGATCGGTGCATAAACGAGAAGTCCCCCAGCTTCCAGCTTCACCACACTCATGCGAATCGGCACCACAACGTAGAGGATGCCCTGTAACTGGTCAAACGTCCAAACGGTGTCCTTCACAACTTCTGTGCGAAGTGTCCGCCGCCTGCCGTAGGGGTAGAGTGGCACAGCAGGCCAAAACGGCCATGACCAGTCTCTAGGGTGGATGCTCTGTTGCCCCTGCATTTCCTGCGCTGCCATCGTCCCTACTTAATTCCCAACGTTCAATATATTTTTATCTAAGCGCTAGAAGCTGAAGTTTAGCAAATTGTTGACTAAACTCTAAATCTCGGCAAGTTGATAGAGATGCGATCGCGGAGTTTATTTCAAGTTTCTCTAACATTAACCCTTACAAGGGAGGTGGAGGGGGAAGATTAGGGATAGGTGAAACAGGAGGAATCTCATTGCTGGGTACCGCCGCAGGTGGGTTGTTACTAGGCGATGGGGGAATATCTGGGCTGGGGGCTAACGGAGTAGAGGGATTCGCTGGCGCTGAGCTTGCTGGAGCAGAAGCAGAACAATCACCGATGGACTTAGAGAGCTGAACGTTTTCCCTGGCGAAAACTTGTATTCGCGATCGATACAGATTTATTTGTGATGTATACCTAGGCTCAGCCGCTCTCTTCATCTGATCTAAAACTTGCAGCGCCTGTCCCCAATTCTGTGCGCATAAAGCTTGTCGTAGCTGAGCATTCAGATCCGGTTGGCCTAAACTGGGACGAGCAGCTGTGAGGAGAATAAATTCCATAGCTACTACCAGTAGAGTTATTGATGAACGCTTAAATTTCATAACCTTTATTTTTCTAATAATCAGGATTATTCTTTAATTGTGCGTCTTCCAAAGAAGATATAATAAAATATCGCACTTTGCACCAGGAAAAAACCTAAATCTAGCCTCGGATCGCCCGGATCGTTGACCATCCATATAGCAGGCACAGGAAGAACAGAATCTCTTGTATTGAAAAATAAACAGCGGAGATTATTAGCAGCGTGAATGCCTAAAGCTAAGTCCAGACGATTGTCTTTTAAGGTGATGAGCGCAAAAAATACAGCACACGAAAAATAGGATAGAGCTAGCCATACCGCCCCTCGTTGCATTTCTGGGTTAGCAAAGTGTGGAATCGCAAACAGAAGAGAGCTGACCAGGATGAGTACAAATGGTTGTTTGGTGATGAGAGCCAATCCTTGAAGTAAATAACCTCGAAAAAAGAATTCTTCTGTTGATGTCTGGATTGGGGTCAGGATTAGAGCCAGAGGAAGGAGAAGAAACCACTGGCCTGGATTAAAAGAAAATACATAGTTTTGAGGATTTAGAAGATAGTCCAAGGCTACGGGAATCAACGAAATCAGAAGCCACACAAAGAACCCTCGGAACAAACGTTTGAAATTGACTGAGCCATCGACACTAATCAGTGTACGGAATGGCCGTCTGTGCAGCAACGTGACCACTAAGAATATACCTAAGCCAAAAAAGATGGAAGGGATGTTGAAAGTGACATAAGCTCCAACTGAAGGAGTTTTCAAGAATACCTGAAGTTGCTCCTGTAACTGCGGCTGTAACGCTTCAGGAGCCAATCCACTTTGCGCTAGAGGGATGGTAATCAGGATAGTTGCGAAAATGAGTGCAACAAAACCCCCTACAATCAGCCAGAGGAAGACAATCACTAATATTCCTAACAGGTAGCGCCACCAACTATTCCTACCTTGTCGTGCGATATCTAAGTAACTTTGACTCATGGGTTATACCACACCTGAAATGTAAAGTATTATGAACGAATGCGTACTTCCTGGGTATGAGTCCCTCACCAAACTTTGGTGTACTGGCATTGGTAGAGTTTGAATCTTCCTCCTCAATTTCTCCTAGTTCCCAGTGTCCAGGAATTAGCAAATACCCTATCTTAAGACCGGTTAAACACCCAAACGACTTCTTCCTATTGATTGGGGTCAGTTCCTACCCAGGAACGAGAGTTCTGTAGGAAGCAATTAGTAATCTAGTAATTGAAAAGAAAACAGCACTGGTTGAGGGTTATACCGCTGTGACTCATTGTCGTACATCCAAGGAGAGCGATCGCAGATGTACGGACGGTGCTTATAAAAACAACGGCTAAGGCGGCGTGGAGTTTTTATCGCTTCCTCCACTTCGTTGCTACCAAAGGGGGATTAAACTCCCCATCAGAGCGGTCAGAGGTAGTGAACGCCAAGGGTCGATCAGAAACCAACTATAACGATGCACAAACCGTCTTGGCTCAGCATGACCCAAGGCGGTTTGTCCATGTAGAGAGCCGCTGCCCACGCTATCATCAATAGACCTCTTGCAACAGTCGATTTTCGCCCCCCTAACCTCCCAATTTTGGGGGAATAGCCTCAAAGTCCCCCAGACTTGGGGGATTTAGGGGGCATTCTAGGATTTATGCAAGAGGTCTAATCTACTCGTATAAATGGGTGTACTGCCAACGACGCCCCTCAACAACCACGATGCGTGAGACACCTAAAAATCCTCTGTTGCGTTTGCAATGGGTGAATCGAGCCGCACTGCTTCGGTTAACGATTCTCGCTATCATCTTGAGTATTCTCATGAGCTGGGGATGGTTCACCATGATTCGGATGCCAGGAGAAAGTTTTCGAGGGCAGTTGCCACCTTTGACTCAAAAGGAAGTGGCGTTGCGAAACGCCCTGAGACGAGATTTGCAAAAGCTAGCTGGTAAGATTGGTCAACGTAACTACCTAACCTATAAGAGTCTGACGGCAGCGGCTGATTTCCTCAAAACCACCTTGGCTACAGCTGGATATCAAGTCCAACAGCAGGCATATACGGTGGAAAACCAAACTTACTACAATCTTGAAGTCGAAATTCCAGGTACTGACCGGGCAGATGAGATTGTGATTATTGGTGGTCACTATGACTCAGTTGCTGGCAGTCCTGGAGCCAATGATAATGGCACTGGTGCTGTCGCCACGTTGGAGTTAGCGCGTTTGTTTGCTGGGAAAAAACCTGCCCGTACCTTACGCTTTGTCGAGTTTGTCAATGAAGAACCTCCCTTTTTCTGGACAGGCAATATGGGGAGTTTGGTCTATGCCAAACGCTGCAAAGAGCGTAAAGAAAAAGTCGTCGCCATGCTAAGCCTGGAAACGATGGGTTACTACTCCGACAAGATTGGTAGCCAGAATTATCCGGCTCCCCTTTCCGCGTTCTATCCGCTACAGGGAAACTTTATCGGCTTTATTGGCAATATAGCTTCTGGGGGATTAGTCAGAGAGGTGATTGCTTCCTTCCGTCGCCATACCCAGTTTCCCTCTGAAGGGGCTGCACTTCCAGGCTTTGTGACAGGTGTGGGGTGGTCTGACCACTGGTCATTTTGGGAACAGGGCTATCCAGGTCTGATGATTACGGATACAGCTCCTTTTCGTTATCCCTTTTATCACACAGAAGAAGATACTCCTGATAAAGTGGACTACGATCGCTTTGCACGAGTGGTGGCTGGTGTGGAACGTGCGATCGCAGACTTATCAGGGTTGAGTCAACCAGAACAGTAAATTTCCAAAGCACAGAATTTTGGAGTCACAAAAAGCCCTGGAATATTATTTCTTCCAAATCACTAACAGGACGCCGCAGATAATTAAACCTAAGCCTACAGACCGACTCAAAGGAATGGATTCGTGAAAGAAAAAGTAGCCCATCAGTACTGAGAAGATGTAAATCAACGCGGCGGATGGCCCAGCAACGCTGAGATTGACTCGCGTGAGGAGCAAAATATAGGCCAATGCTCCTATCCCGTAGAAGCATAAACCTGCAATCAGTTCTGGCGTTGTGAACACACCGACAAGATGACCGAGCCAATTGGTACCGTTCACTTTCCCTAGCCGCAGCGCCCCAAATTTTAGGTAAAATTGTCCGGCAGCGCTCGTGAAAATAGCCAGCAGGAAAAGACAAAACTCTTTTAGGGTCACAAAGATAGTAGAAGAACGACTGGTTTAGTTTCTTAGTTTACCTTGATGTCGGTCGAAGCTCCCTTTATAACTAGGGCGGACATCTTCACAAAAGCTCCAGCAAGGCACTCTTGCGCCAGGGTTAGCGAGGGAAGTCTGTGACAGCCGTCCGAGACGTTGCCGAGATTTGCTAATACAATAACGTCCGTAGCCTTAATTTACATGGTTATGACGAGTATTACTCAATCTCCTTACACACAAGAGCAAATCACAGCTTGGTTTCGGGGTTTATTCACTGTTGCTTGGGCTGATGGTCATTTTGACCCCGAAGAGCAAGAGATATTGGCACAGATTGCGCAAGAGGATCTCGCTCCTGACACAGATTGGCAGGCCCTTGATGAGCCAATTACATCTGAGGAACTCGCCGCAGCTTTGGGTAAAAACACGACAACGGCAGAGAATTTTTTAAGAACTGCCGTGATGGTTGCTTTGGCGGATGGTGTGTACTCTGCCACAGAAGCGAGTGTTCTCCAGCAGTTCTGTAAGGCATTGGAGCTGAACAACGATGTACTCGATGCTTTGGAGATTACACTTTTCGACGATGGTCAGAAGCGTGAGCCTTCAGACCCAGCTTTGGAAAGGGCTCAAAAACCAGGAAATTCACCTCATCCCCATTCAGACGTTCTGCAACCAGTGCGGCACTGGTTAGATGGAATGGACATTCATGACCCACGCGTGGCGCGATTCATTTGCAAAATGATTCCGTCTCAGTGCCCGTTTGAGCGGGATGTGGTGTTATTTGGTCGTAAAGTCGTTCACATCCCGCCGATGTGTAAGCTGAATCCTCTCTATGAGCAGTTAGTTGGTTTGCGGTTCCGGGCTTTATCCTATCTCGCGGATGAAGTTGGAGAGGATGTTTCGCCGTATTGTTAAATAGTCAGGAGTTAAAGAGTTGAAGGTTGAAAGTTGAAGGTTCGGACAATAACTTTCAACGTGTCTCCCTGCCAACCTGCAACCCTGCTAACCTGCAACCCTTCAGAACAAACTAATTATGCAATTTATCGATCAAGCCGAAGTTGAAGTGGAAGCCGGGAAGGGCGGCGATGGAATTGTCGCATTTCGGCGGGAGAAGTACGTGCCTGCGGGGGGGCCTGCTGGCGGCAATGGGGGATGCGGAGGCGATGTGATTTTAACGGCAGTAGAGCACCTGCAAACGCTGCTGGATTTCAAGTATGCTCACCGCTTTGAAGCAGAGAACGGTGGTCGGGGAGGCCCGAATAATCGTACTGGAGCCGATGGGCGCGATCGCGTAATTCAAGTTCCCTGCGGCACGATGGTCTATGATGCAGATACCGATGAAGTCCTGGGGGATTTGGTGGAACCGGAACAAACGCTTTGTGTGGCGAAAGGTGGCAAGGGAGGCTTGGGGAACAAGCATTTCTTAAGCAATCGCAACCGGGCACCAGAGTATGCGTTACCAGGGCTTCCGGGAGAACAGCGCCGCTTGCGTATGGAGTTGAAGCTGTTGGCGGAGGTGGGTATTATTGGCCTCCCTAATGCTGGAAAGTCTACCTTGATTGCGTCACTTTCAGCCGCACGACCGAAGATTGCTGATTACCCTTTCACTACGCTGGTGCCGAATTTGGGTGTTGTGCGTAAACCAAATGGGGATGGCACTGTTTTTGCTGATATTCCTGGGTTAATTGAGGGGGCACATCTAGGAACGGGATTGGGGCACGATTTCTTACGTCACATTGAGCGTACTCGCTTGTTGCTGCATTTGATTGATGCTACGGCGGATGACCCGATTGGCAATTATCACACGATTCAGCAGGAGTTACATGCTTATGGTAGAGGGTTGGCAGAACGTCCTCAAATTCTGGCTCTCAATAAGATAGATGCGGTTGATTCTGAGACGGCAGAGGCTTTGACTATCCAGTTGAATCAGTTGACTCAGGTGCCTGTTTTTCAGATTTCAGCGGTGGCTCAAATGGGTTTAGATGCTCTGTTGTCTAAAATCTGGCAGTCTCTGGAGCAGTTGACGGCGTCGGAGTTACCGAGTATGGCTTGATTTTGTCTTGGAGTCAGGGTTGGATGTGGGGAGGATAAGGAATAGCTTATCCAAGCAATTAGTCAAGATATTGCAGTTGTCCTCCCCTACATTGACCTCCAAATAAAATACAAAAAAAGTATCGGAAAACCGGAGATTAAGAACTCTCTAATTTGGAGCCATAAATACAGATTACAGAGCAGTTTAACTCCAAATAAAATACAAAAAAATTATCGGAAAACCGGAGATTGATAACTCTCTAATTTGGAGTCATAAATACAGATTTGTGTCAATTGTGCTACAAATAAACGAGGTTTTAGTACGGTACAGTAACCACTTAGGCAGCTATTAACCAAGGCTTAACTAATATTCTGTATGCTACCTAAAGTTGCTGACATAAATACATTCCAGTTCGCAAACAAAGTAACTTACTCCATTTAGACTTGACCTCAACAGCAGATCATAGTAAAGTTGGCAAAAATTCCTTGGAAGGGAAAGGCTTCATAAAAAAACATAGAAATTTATCTGTCAATTAGGGCACGAACTCTTCGCTTGTAGAGCTGTATCTCAACTTGGGCAAGAGTTCTAAAGAATTAATTCATTAGGGTCATCGAGAGTCATCTACGCATGAAATCAAATCAGAGGAGTTCTAGATCCTCCTTAAGAGCGCTGTTCTGGACATTCTTGAAAATCAGCAGCACTGCTTGGGGAGGCTTTATGCCACTCATTGCAGTTATTCAGAATTACGTCAAGAGAAATAATTTGCTTGAGGAACAAGAGATTCTTGATGCCATATTCTTAGCCTCTGTGCTACCTGGCCCAATGGCCTTCAATGTAGTGATTGGTGTAGGCTACCGTTTACGCGGTATCAAAGGTGCTCTGGTTTGTGGGCTTGGAGCTTTACTTCCAACATTTGTGTTAGTTTTAGCGCTGAGTGTTGCCTACTTCCAGCGGGGTCAAATTCCCGTGGTAGACAGACTCTTCATGGGCTTTACCCCAGCCATGGTTGCGATTGTTATCTCAGCCGCCTGGAGCATGAGTCGGCAAACGATCAAGGGAGTGCCAGAGATCGTCATTAGCCTAGCCGCCTGTACCGTGTTGTTAGGGATTGGTGGTTTTTACAGCACCCTTGGGATTGTCTTAACTTCTGGTTTAGCTGGATGGTTACTGTTCCACAATTCGGAAACTACATCGCCAGAACCCTCAAAACCCAAGCTAACCATGCCGTCTCAGGCTGAGCCTCAAGGTTCAAGCAGGTTGCTGTCAGTGTCGTCACTACCCGCTATATGGCTACTAACTGTGCAGCCCACACTAGTTCTAAAATTGTTGACCACCTTTGCCGTCATGAGCTTAACGTTATTCGGTAGCGGCTATGTGTTTATTCCCATCATCCAGGATTTAGTAGTTAATGCCCAAGGTTGGGTGACCACTAGGGAATTTATTGATGGTCTTGCGATTAGTCAAATCACACCAGGCCCAATCTTAATCACTTCAGCTTTTATCGGGTATAAGGTGGCCGGACTGCTGGGTGCTATATCTGCTACTGTCGGCATGTTTTTGCCACCAGCTTTACTAATGCTGATAGGTACCTATTTTTTTGATCGCCTTACAAACTCTGTTGTAGTAAAAGCTGCAATGCGAGGTATAAGACCCGCTGTTGTTGGCATGATAATTGCTGCTGCGATCGTGGTTGGTAGTACAATCCCTCACCACTGGGCCTCTGTAGTCATTCTTGCAGCGGCACTCATTGCCCTTATTCGTTTCCGCGTGGAAGTAGCCTTAATTATACCAGTAGCTGGTATAGCTGGTCTCACACTTTATTAGCTGAGAGTTACCTGTTAGTTACAGCATTTCATAATATTTAATAAAACTCTGCTAAGTAGAGAAATATATCCTGATTTTTTGATAGATTTCAGGATGAAATTCTATTGTTTTTATTTAATCCTTAACTTTAATATTTATAGAAAATTTTTCAAAAAATTATAAAAATTAAAAAATAAAAAAATCTATCAGTAAACGGTTTTTTAAAGATAAAGTAAGTTATTCTCTGAGTAGAAACTTGAAAAAGAAAGGAAGGTTATCAATCAGTCCATCTCAGTAGATTAGTCTCATCTTTATAAGTATACGGATTGTTGTGGAGGTGATTTTATTTGCTCATAACGACGTGATTTGTAATAAATTGCAAGTACATGTAAATGTTTGGAGATTTTCCATGTCAACAAATCAGAATACGAATCAGGCAGCTCAACGACCCAAGCCGATTTTGATGATTCCAATTAGACGTTGTGGTAGTCATGCCCTCCGTCTACGATTGAACTTCAGTCCAGATTTTTATTCTCCTTATCCCTTGCATATTGTTGACTTCATGCCGCTTGTGGAACTTTATGGAGACCTTTCAAATGACTACACTTACTTTCAGTTAGTCATCGACATCATCGGATTGCAAAATGCAACAATGGTCAAGTGGGATAATGTAGCCTTAGACCCAGTTTCTATTTTCGAGGCTGTCAAAGATCGTCCGCGCAGTGTCCATTCTATTGCCTGGGAGATGTTGTTTCAGGCTGGACAAAAACATAACGCTAAGGTGGTAATGGATAAGTCTCTTGATAATGTCCATTATGCTGAGGAGTTAATTTCCTTATTCGATGACCTGTTGTTTTTGCATGTGGTTCGCGATCCGCGTGCTCAGGTTAATAGTATTAACCGCGCTATCATTCATGATTTTGATACACTGCTGAATACCCTAACCTGGGTTAAAGCCCAAGATTCGGCTAAGAATCTAGCCCAAAAATATCCCGATAAAGTTTTAACCATCCGATACGAGGATTTCTTGGTTAATCAGGAAGCGGTTTTACGTAAGATTTGTCAATTTTTTGGCATAGAGTTCTTAAACTCAATGCTTGATGTTTCCAATTCTCAGGAAGCCAAAAATATTTCTGTTTTGTCAGCTCTATGGCAAACCAACTCCTGCCCACCGATTCCGGCTTATATCGATAAGTTCAAAAAGTCCATGAGTATGGATGAGATTGAAATCATCGAGACAATTGCTGGAGATTACATGGATTATTACGGCTATGAAAAGATGACCCCTGCCAAAGCGAAGATTACGCAAGAAATGAGCGAAAGCATTAAAGCCCGAAGTGAAGAAAAAAAGCAACGGGCATGGGTAGATCTGAGAGAAAAGGCTCCACAGGATTACCAGCTGAGGAAGTTCCGGGCTACTTATCTCAATATGCTGAAAGAACGGTTATTGCAAGACCAACCTCAGGTCTTAAAGAAAATCAAGAACGTTCATCAGATGGCTTAATCAGAGTTCTAATGCTAATTAACTGACAGAAGTTTAGGGTAGTGTTGTCCTTTTCCTCAAGTGTCTTCAGAAAGTTCCCCAAAAAGA
>NZ_DATNPA010000541.1:0-2799 GCF_036703385.1 Allocoleopsis sp.
GACTGGCTCGGCAACGAGTTCATGAGGAAACTAAAAAAGGGTACAAGTCAGTCACTTCGCCAAAACTCAGCAGATGGTTGATACCACATTAAAGCATTTGATTATTGGGGCTGGTTTTGTGGGATTGGGCATGGCTCAAGCACTCAAAGCTGCTGATATTCCATACGATCAGGTTGATGCTCATTAGACCTCTTGCATAAATCTGGAATGCCCCCTAAATCCCCCAATTCTGGGGGACTTTGAATATATTCTCCCCCCAGAATTGGGGGGCTGGGGGGCGAAAGTTGACTTTTGCAAGAGACGTTCATGAGCATCTGCTCACACTCCAGGATGAAAGGAGACTTTCAAAACAGGTCTAATATCCTAACTTTAGTAACCGCCCACTCTCTCCCTGACTTTTCACAGCATCTTTCGCATTGCTCTTGAGCAATGCGTCGTAGGTAAAAGCGGCAAACTTCTGCTAAGGATGGCATTTCCTCACCTATCCAAACTAATACCAATTTCATAAAAATGGTATTCAACGCTTTTGTCTCAAAATTCCACGTCTTCGCGCTCATTTCCCTGAGAATTAGTAGTAATTGTACCTTTCGTTGCCCAACAAATTGTTTCAATCTGCCTCGCTAACATTGCTACAGTTGGTGTTTCAAATAACTGGCTTACAGGCAACTCTACTCGGAAGGCGTCGCGTATCCGGGAGGTTAGCTGTGTGGCTAGCAGAGAATGACCGCCCAATTCAAAGAAATTGTCGTGAATCCCTACCTGTTGCTTCCCCAAAAGCTTACCCCAAATTCTCGCTAGCTCCTCTTCGATCGCAGTTCGTGGTGCCACATAATCTTCTTGGATATCAAGATTGAGTGTATCAATCTTAGGTAGCAGACGACGCTCTATTTTGCCATTGGGTGTCAATGGCAGGGATTTTAGCACCACATAGGCTAAAGGCACCATGTACTGTGGTAATTTCTCTGTGAGGAATTCACGTAGCAGGGGCGTCAAACCTTGCGTTCCTACAGTAGATGTGTACTCCGGGTTCAAAACAATATAAGCCACCAACTGCTTATCACCAGGTATGTCCTCCTGCACAATCACCACTGTCTGGAATACTGCCGGATGTTGACTCAGCACGGCCTCGATTTCTCCCAATTCGATGCGAAAGCCACGAATTTTTACCTGATTGTCAATACGACCTAAAAACTCGATGTTACCGTCTGGTCGATAGCGAGCTAAGTCACCTGTTTTATACAGGCGATCGCTAGAAGGAAACGAGCAAACAGGAAAATCTTCCTTGGTTCCTTTTTCATGAATATAGCGGTTCTCCAATGAGTGGAGTACAGTCAGACCTAACCCCCAACCCCCTTCCCTACTAGGGAAGGGGGCTAAATTCAAAGCCTCTCTCCTTGCAGGAGAGAGGTTAGAACTGTACCGCACACAACTGAGAAACGCTATAAACGGATTAGAAATGAATCGCTCATCTGTTAATTCCGAGTGGTTAAGATAGCCTCGCGCCAGCCCATCTCCCCCGATATATAACTCTCCTGGAATACCAATCGGGACAGGCTGTAGCTGCCCATCCAACAAATAAATTTGTGTATTTGTTAGGGGGCGACCAATAGGGATAGATGTTGCTGATTCTGGTACATCCTGCACCCTATAAAAAGAAGAAAATGTTGTCCCCTCTGTCGCCCCATAAACATGAAGTAAATTTTTAGGCGGACTCTTCTTGAGAACCTTTTTAACCCGTCTAGGATCGACAGCCTCTCCACCAAATAGCAAGTATCTCAACGATTCAAAAGCGTGTGGGACATCTCTGGCAATTTGTTGGAACAAGGCGGTAGTCAAGAACAGAACGGTGATGCCCTCTTGACGCAGCTTTAAGGCAAAACTGTGAGGTGAAAGGGTGACATCTCTGCTAATTTCAATCAGTTGAGCGCCATGAAGGAGTGCTCCCCAAATCTCGAATGTTGCTGCATCGAAGGACATATTCGAGGCTTGAGCAACCTTATCAGAGGAGTCTAACTGAATGTAATTTGTGTTGCATACCAGACGATTGACAGCTTTGTGAGGAACTGCAACTCCTTTGGGTTTTCCTGTCGAGCCAGAGGTGTAGATAACGTAAGCTAAGTTATCGCTGATTACGCTGCTGGTTGGGTTTTGTGAACTCTCTTGAGCTATCGCGTTCCAGTCAGTATCTAGACAAATTACTCTAGGATTTTGGATTGGAGAATCTTGTTGAGCCTCAGTGATAACATTCGGTAATCGCTCGACTAACTTCTCCTGTGTTAGAAGTACCGATACCTGAGAGTCTTCAAGCATGAAACGAAGGCGCTCGGAGGGATAACTAGAGTCAAGAGGTACATAGGCTCCTCCAGCTTTCAGGATGCCCAACATCCCCACTATCATCTCTACAGAACGCTCTACACAAAGTCCGACTAAGACTTCCGCACCTACCCCTAGTTTTTGTAAGTAATGCGCTAGTTGATTGCTGCGGTGGTTTAGCTCTCGGTAAGTGAACTGTTTAGTGGTTGAAAATTGTACGTTAGCAGATTGCTCTTGATAACCTTCAACCTTCAACCCATCCGAACCTTCCACTTTTAAATCTGGAAATACCAAAGCGATCGCATCGGGTGTTCGCTCTACTTGTTCTTCAAACAACTGATGGATGCACTGGTTGTGGGGATAATCGGCAAAGGTATCATTCCATGCCACCAGCAACTGATGACGCTCAGCTGCACTCAAGAGGGGTAAGTTTGCAATCCTGGCTTGTGGATTTGCAACGATGCCCTCCAGCAGTGTTTTAAAATG
>NZ_DATNPA010000542.1:0-34207 GCF_036703385.1 Allocoleopsis sp.
CGGTGCGAGATACCAAGTCATACATCTTGATGGCGAGTTGGTAGTTACGCACCTGTTCCGCTGCTAGTCCCAATGCTAACTTGGGAGCGAGTTCACCCGGTAGGTCAAAGTAAACTTGGTCAAATGCGGCCTGAGCCTCCTTTGCATTACCCTGCACCATAAAACTCCGCCCCTTGTACCACAAAACTCTCCAATCCCAAGGGTCTTTTTCCTCGGCTTGCGCTAACGTTAGGTTTGCCTCACCGTAATCACCTGTATCAATGAGGCTGTTCGCAAACCGTAGCAGTGCTTCCATCGAAGTGGGAAACCGATTGACGATTTGCTCTAAACTGACACTCCGCTTAATTGGATCGGGAATAGTACCGGCATTCAGGATGGCATTGAAACCTGGGTCTGTTGAGTCCAGAATCGGAATGGGCAGTTGGTGATAGTCGGCGCGGATTGGCTCGAAGCCGCTGCTGCTGGTGAGTGCCAGCATGTCGCCGCTGAACACGTTGCTCGTGGCAGGACGTGGGGTATTCGTCTCAGTGGCAACCACTTCTCGGAGTACACCGAGTAGCTGGTCAGCCATTTCATCCGCTGATTGGAAGCGATCGTCTGCATTCTCCGCCGTTGCTTTGAGCAGAAAGCGGTAAAGTGATTCTTGCTCGGCAAACAGAGGGTCTTCCTGGGGGCTGGGAAGGGTATACTGATGTTCTTTGCTAAAGCCTCGAATGTTAGTGAGCAGAACCGCTAAGGTTCTACCTACGGTGAACAGATCGGATACAACGGTTGGCCCTTCACCTGCCTCTGGCGCACTGTAACCCACCGTACCGTAGATGTCGCCGTGAGGGTCGTCGATGCGTCTGACCCCACCCATGTCGATCAACTTAACATCGTTGCCTTCGAGCATGACGTTGTCGGGCTTGAAGTCGCAATACACTAAACCTAAGGAATGTAAATAGGCAAAAGCACTTAAAATACGGTGGATGTAGGCGATCGCTTCCGCAACGGGCAAGGGGCCGCGCTCTTTGCGAATATCCTTGAGCGTCTTACCGCCGACATACTCCATCACGATGAAGCCTTCGGTGCCATGCTTAACGAAGTTGTAAATGCCGACGATATTGCTATGTTTGACCGCTGCTAAGAATTGCCGTTCTGCCACCGCGACTGCCGCCGCCGCTGCGTCTTCCGTGTTGAGCAAACCTTTGAGGACGACGTAACGGGACAGCGTCTGATCAAAACCCAGGTAAATCCAGCCAAGTCCACCATATGCGATCGCACCTTTCACTTCATACTGACCGCTGACCAAATCACCAGGGTTGAGTGTGGCGATGAATGAATATTTGTGTCCGCACTTCGGACAGAAGCCCTTTTCTCGACGGAGTGAATTGTTGCAATTTGAGCAAAAGCGTTTGTTATCAGGAACCCTCGCTTCCGCCATGATCGACTTTTCCGGTTCTGTCGAAGGCAGTTCCGGTACAGATACCAGTCCGGCACCGAGTTGCCTGCGACTACTCCTCGAAGTGCTGTGGCTAGTCCGCCGCGAACCTTTGGAACGATTGGTTAGCGGAGATGAACCAGTTCCTGTTGTGATGACTGAACCCGTGCCTCTCGTTACCGCGCTTTGCTTTTGGCTGACTTCCTGAGCTTTTAAGGCAGCAAGTCCGCATACATTGCAATAGCCATCTTCGATAAGGCCATTGCACCCCTTTCGATTACACCTTGCGCCGTCCATTGAAATTTTCCTTTTTTCACAGTTGTACGAAATAGTGGCTTAAGATGAATGTCACTGACTTAAGAACTTTCCTAGCTCATCAACCAACCCTTGTGCAGGGGGTCTCTAGGTAGGCACTCCGTCCCCCAGTGGGGGGTTTGGGGGAAACCCCCCAATCTGGGTTTTTCTCAAAGAACGACTACTTTTCCCTTAAGTCAGTGACATTCGGCTTAAGATGTCTTATGCAGTTGTTATATAAGCACGGTCGTTAACCATTGACGCGACTGTTCAATCGCTTCTCATACTGGCTCACCAACTCAGCCGCTTTATCCAAAGGCGTCGGGCGAGTGTAGAGAAGCTGCTTGGCCTTCTGAGCTAGTTCGGTCAGAGTCGTATCTTCTGCTAGACCCCTGGCTAGTGCCTTAGCTTTGAGGGCGTCGAGCCGACCGCGCAGCTCCTGTCGAGTATCTAAAGGTGCCCGGTTGGCTGTGTACGCTCTTTCTTCAGCTGCAATATATTGCTTCACTTTGGCAGTCCAGTTTTCCAGACCGACTCGAACCGGAGTTAAAAGACCTTCGGTAAACTTAGTCTCAAGTCTTTTCAGCCATTGACTCAGAGCCTCAATTTGCTCCCAAGGTAAGGGAGTTTGTAGCGTTGAATGGTCAACCACTTTTTCCTTACTTTCAGCAAAGCGTTCTGCGGCTTGCCGATTGAGTTCTACCAACTGCTTCAATAGCTTGTGAGCGGTTTCCAGATTGTCTCGAATCTGATTTTGCTGCTGAACTAACTGATTGAGGGTCGCCTTCACTCGCGCAATGGGTGTCTTAATCTCCCTCTCAAAATCCGCACTCGCTCCTAGTGGGTCACTTTCAAGGCTAGTTCTGAGAGTAGCAATCTTGTGACGTGCGATCGCGAGTTCGTTTGAGGCATCTTGTCCCAGCGATTTCGCTAAATTTTGCAGCGAAATTATCTCGGCTTCTGCATTGGCAAGCGTTGCATCTAGGCGCAACCAGGCTTGATCAACCGCTAAAACGGCATCTCTGGCAACCTCGAAGGCGTTCGTCATGGCGGCAAGCAGATCGTTGGGTGCGATCGCCTTTGCACTTGTCGCTGCACTCAAAAGTCCTCTCTGAGCCAGCGGAATCTGAACCACCGCTAGCTGAATCGATGCTCCTGTTAAGATGTCTTCAATTTCTCGAATTTTCTGCTCTGACCCCAAAAAGCGGGGTACCTGCTTGCGCCGTTCAACTGCCTGACTCAGGGTTGTCACCAGTAAGTCGAAGTGTTGAAACAGGTTACTCATGGCTTCCAGTGCTGGAGTAACCCGTGCCTGTGTTACCCCCGTTAGTTTTATCTTGGGGAACCCAGAGACACCGACTAGTCGCTGGTAAGATGGAAGTCCGTGTAAATCGATGAGGTTCTGACTGACAAGGTCGATTTTTGTTTTCCAGTCGGCTAACAGTTGGTCAATTTGTTCAAGATTCACACGCCCACCTTGCTTGTGTAGAAGATAAGTGAAGACCCTTTCTTCTAATGACAACACCGAAAGCCTAAGCTTTTTCGCATTAGTTTCAATTCCAGTCGCCGTTAACGCGCACCGCTAACCATGAGTGCTGAAATCATTTGTGTTGGGACAGAATTACTCCTGGGGGAGATTCTCAATAGCAATGCCCAGTTTTTAGCGCAAGAACTCGCTATTTTGGGCATTCCTCACTACTATCAAACCGTTGTGGGAGATAATCCAAACCGTTTGAAGCAAGTGTTGGGATTGGCTTGCGTTCGCAGTAATATCTTAATTTTTACAGGGGGTCTGGGCCCAACGCCGGATGACTTAACCACAGAAGCGATCGCTGACTTTTTTGGGGTTCCTTTAATAGAACGCGAAGATATCGTCGAAGACATCGCCCAGAAATTCGCCCAACGGGGACGGGAGATGACTCCTAGTAACCGTAAGCAAGCCCTCATTCCCAAGGGGGCAGACGTATTACCGAATCTAAGCGGAACTGCCCCCGGTATCATTTGGCAACCCCGCCCCAACTTAACCATTCTCACGTTCCCCGGTGTTCCCAGCGAGATGGAGCAAATGTGGCGGGAAACGGCTGTTCCCTTTCTCAAAAGTCAAGGCTGGGGTCAAGAAATCATCTACAGCCACACCTTAAGATTTTGGGGCATTGGGGAGTCGGCGTTGACGGAAAAAGTGGCTTCCTTTTTCGACTTAACTAACCCCACGGTTGCGCCTTATGCGTCCCAAGGAGAGGTGAGATTACGCATTTCTGCCCGTGCCTCTTCAGAAGAGGAAGCCCATCAGTTGATTGAACCAGTAGCTAAAGAAATTCGGAAAATTGGTGGACTGGACTATTTTGGAGCCGATGAGGATACCCTAGCGTCAGTGGTGGGTCGGCTCTTAACCAAGACTTCAGAAACCCTCAGTGTGGCGGAATCTTGTACGGGGGGCGGACTCGGCAGTATGCTGACGAGTGTCGCCGGTAGCTCGAATTACTTTTTGGGAGGCGTCATTTCCTATGACAATGCCGTGAAATCCTCTGTGCTCGGTGTGCAGCCGTCGGATTTGGAACAATCGGGCGCAGTGAGTAAGCCCGTAGCCATCCAAATGGCAGTAGGAGTGAGATCGCTCCTTTCCACCTCATGGGGACTAAGTATTACAGGGATTGCAGGGCCAGGGGGTGGCAGCGAATCCAAACCAGTTGGTCTTGTTTACATTGGCCTAGCCAAACCGGATGGCGAGGTAGACTGCTTTAAGTATCAGTTGGGCCAAAATCGCAGTCGATCTCTAATTCGTCATCTGTGCGCCTGCCATGCTCTCGATATGTTGCGTCGTCGCCTTTTGGTCAGACCGACCAATAATCACTTTCCTTTTTCGGTGACGATTCATGAGTAATTCGGTTAATCTATAACTGGAGGTAGATAGAGAACAAGGCTTTGTCAACACTCTCTAACCAACCTTCCTGGGGTGGGATGGAAAAGCTTTTGATTAGTGTGCTAGTCTTGAAGTGATAAGAAATGCAACACTAAGGAATTTTTTTCTCAGACAGTGTCTGTCAAAAAAAACACCGAGCAAGCGAGCTAAAGTCCCCTCTCCTCCTAATGAAGGAGATTCAATGGGGAAACTCGTTTGTCCTGCTCTTGAAAAAATACAGGTTGTCTCACAGGAGCTTTCTGTTTAATGGATTATATAGAAAAGGTGCTGGAAAAACTCAAAGAATGGGCACGCAAGCTCATTGAAACCCTTTTAGGGCCTGAAGTCCAGCCAGAACCTGAACCCATTCCCATCCCAGTGAATGACCCAGGGCGTCGCCGTCGCTAGTTAATATTTGTGCCTAACCCCAATCAGAGCCTTTTAAGCATCCTCGTTCTGCATGGTCCCAATCTCAACCTATTAGGACGCCGAGAGCCAGGAATCTATGGTTCTGTGACCTTGGATGAGATTAACCAGCTGTTAGAACAGGAAGGGCAAAAGCTACAGGCCAAAGTCGTTGCTTTGCAATCGAATCATGAAGGCGTCTTGGTTGACTCAATTCATGATGCCCTAGGGCAGCATCAAGGACTATTGATTAATGCTGGGGCTTATACTCATACCAGCGTGGCCATACGTGATGCATTGGCAGGAGTAACCCTTCCCACGGTAGAAGTTCATCTGAGTAATATTTATCAGCGCGAAGCCTTTCGGCATCATTCTTTTATCGCACCGATCGCTATTGGTCAGATTAGCGGCTTTGGGGTCGAGAGTTATAGATTGGGACTCCATGCTTTAGTGAATTACTTGAGAAAGTCAGCTAATCATTAAATCATTATTAAAGTATAGTACATGTTCTGACCGCCTGATTGTCAGGAAATCAATTGTGTGGGCTTAAGGCTCGATGGAAATGGCGATCGGCAAAATCACTCTAAATGTAGAGCCAACCTCCACTTCAGAGACTAGCTCAATCTCTCCTTGAAGTAACTGTACTAGGCGAGAGACAATTGCTAGACCTAAGCCGGTGCCTTCTTGGTGGCGACGCCCCTGGTTAAAAAAGGCTTGCGAATAAGGTTTAAAAATTTGGTCTCTATCTTCTGGCGCAATTCCAATGCCCGTATCGCTAACAGCGAGAGACCACTTCTTCTGGGGTAAAGTTTGGCAAATCACTTGAATCGAGCCAACCTCTGTATAGCGAATGGCATTGCTCAAGAGATTAGTCAAAATTTGCTGTAGACGCAAGGAATCTGTGAAAACTTGGTCAGGAGCGTCTTCATCATTGATTTTTAGCTCTAAGCCTTTAGCTTGCGCCAATGGATTCAAGATTTCACTGACTGTCGCGATCATGGCACGGACATTGAGCCACTCTAGATTCAGCTGAATTTGATCGGCTTCGTAGCGCGACAATTCTAGGGAATCATTAACGATATGGAGCAGATGTCGTCCTCCTTGCAGAACTCGCTCAATACTGCGAAGACTCAAAGAGTCTGACTCTGCCTTGAGTTTATCTTGTTGTAATCGCTGGAGCAGTTCAGAGTAACCAATCACGGCCGTTAGAGGTGTCTTTAACTCATGAGCCAGGTATGAGAAATTATCTTTACTGGATTCAACCAGACGATTGAGTTCCTGGTTCGTGAGAGTCAACTGACTCTGTATTTGCTCTAATTCATTGAAGCGCTCTTGGACATAGCTCTTGTAGCATACGGAAATGGCTTCATCTAGCACCGTATTGATTTTACTAAACAGTAGAATAATTTCTTCGGGAGAGCCTGTGAGGCAGTGAGGGGCTAGCACGGCAAAAATAGTTCGACGCAGGAGACTATACTCTTGAGCAATTTCGTCAGCCTCATATCCTTGTTGCGCTCGTAACCGACCGTGTTCTAAACTTCCGTCAGCAATCTTTTTAAAGTTTTTCTGAGAGTGCGCGAGTACTGCGGCTAGAGATTTCAGAAGCTTGGGAAGCGAGTCACCCAGAGCCGTATCAGACAAGTTGATAGTGCTTTCTATGCGACGATCTTGACGAACTTCTTCAATCCATTTTTCTATGATTGAGTCAGCTTTTTCAGCAATAATTTGGCTAATGTTTAGCATGGATTAGCTTCAGTAGTCGATTTGGCGTTCCGGGATGATTTATAGCGCGATGCTCCGATAAGCCGATACTCCCCGTGAGGAAAACAAGTCTTCTTAACGACTACACATCTAGGGATTGTTGTTCACTTCCCAGTTAAAAACCCGCTAGACCAGCCAGCTCGCTAGCAGTGACCAATTGACGGTTAGTCAAAAAGGGAGAAGTGCTAATTTAGACTATATGACTAATTAGGTTTCTGACTTCTAGCTGAAGATAGGTCATTACCCCAAGAAGTTTTGCCATACTAGGTCAGAAACAATTAATGTTGGTTAACCGGTAGCAGAAATTGATGAAGTATTCTCTTTTAAGCCGGTTTCGGGGTGCCTTACTGGGCAGCTTTGTCGGAGAAAGTCTGGTTTGTGTCGGCTACCAGAATCGGTTATGGGGTGGAGTTTCGTTCACATCCCCCAAGCCGGAAGAGGCCCAAACCAATCAAACGCTTTCGGATTGGAGTCAGCTTGCCACTTGCGGGACTGAAAGTCTAATTCGCTGTGGCAAAGTCAATTTAGAAGATTGGTGGCTGCTATTTGAGAAGACACCGTCGTCTGTGTCGTTCAAGTCAGCGGGTACTAGCAGTGAAGCGGCTGTAGCGACATTGCCAATAGCGCTCTTTTTCCATGAAGATGAGGTCAAACTGCGACAACAACTGCTCGCCTGTGCAGACGTTTTGCAGCATAAGTCCGAGGCACCAGAAGCGATCTCGGTGGTAGCGTATGCGATCGCGCTTGCTTTGACTGAAAAACTCGACGTTGCTACCTTAATTCCTCAAACCCTAGATTATCTCGGAACTTCTCAAATCCCCCTAAAGCGACAACTGGAACAAGTCCAGATGCTACTAGAGCAGGGAGCCGGGTTAGATACAACGCTGACTCACTTACGTCGAGATGCCCAAAAAAGTAGAGGGGAACCCCTAGGGCGCTCCCATATTGCCATTGCTCTCGCTTTCTACTGCTTCCTCGCGACTCCCGAAGATTTTCGCCTAAGTGTCAGCCGTGCGGCTCGTAGCCAGTACCAACCCCAGATTACGGCTGCCCTGACTGGTGCTTTAGCAGGTGTTTATAATAGCATCATTGGCATTCCTGTAGGCTGGCGTCTTGCTGCCAACCGAATCAGTAGCGGCATCCAGAGACTGCAACTAGCAGACCGCCTATTTGAGGTCTGGGCGGGTGTTTATGACGTGCCACCCTTCGCTCAGGGTCAGTTATTAACGGTGGCAGCACCGCGAGTGATTCAGCCGCGATAATAAGGTGTGATGAGTCCACTGCCACAGGAAAAAGAGGGGGATAATATTTTCAATCGTAATACACTTTTTTTACCCTTACCGTCAAGACTCGTGTGTTGGGTCTCTAAAGGGTGTAGAGACTGTAAGTAAAGTGTTCAGCAACTCCTCAGGAGTGAGAGAGGAGCCGCTACAAAAACTCAAGTGAAAGGGGAGTCGCCAAAAGTCGTAAAAAAAGCCAAGATTTTTTAGGGTTTTTGAACACTGAACTGCCCACGCCTCTATCCTTTTGGGTTACCTATGGTGCGCTCAGCATGAACTCTCGGTTCAAAATGATGCCAGGAAATCTTGACATTTTCCCCTAAAAGCCCCACCCTGTCCCAAAATTTTGGGGCTTGATCTCATGGTCAACAAGGTGAAATTGGTCAGAAGTCATAGTTGAGCTAGTAAGACAAATGGATTTCTCAAGGAATAGGGTATTCACCGTGCTTGTTTTGTAAGGTAAAAAGAAGTGAATTCAAAAGTTACCCGATGTAATTTAAGTCAAGCTAGATTGCCGTGTTCTACCTGAAACAAAAATCAGCGCCTTGCTTTCCCCTTCGCTACCGTCACCTGAAATGGCAAATCTTGTGCTATGAAAACGTTTCATTCGTTGACGCAGCCGCTGATACAATGGCGGCGAACACCTGAGCATCTTCGCGCTTGGTTGTCATTCTGGGTGTCTAACTCCTCTAACAGCGCCACAGACGCGATACATCACATCTCCACGGACGGCAAAACCAACTCCAGGGAGGCAACGCATCGACTTTCGCCGCCTGGATTAGCCGCCAAGGGACGCAAACACAAAAGTCGTCCGCCCGTTATGTGGTTGGTTGCGGTGGTTTCCCTGACCAGTGCAATGGGAAACCGCTTCTATAACCAGCCGAAGTTGGATGTTGCTACAGAGGCTCCACAGACCATCCGAGCCCCTTATAGTGCCAGCGTTGAGGATAGGAAAACGACAGAAGAGAAGCGGAAGGCCGCTCGTACTGGTGCTGTCCCTGTCTTGATGTTTGACCACTCACTCACCCAGGATATTTATCAGGCGATCGAGCAATCTCTTGATCGGGTAGAAGAACTACGCCAAATGGGCGGCCCTTTTCCTTTTGCGGAGACGACCATTCTGTCAGATTCGACCCAACGATATCTGCGCCATATTAAGGAAGAGGAGTGGCAGTCAATTTTAGTTCAAGTCGATAGGAATAATGCTGTTAAGCCTACTGAGCCAAAAGTAGAGCTGCGCGATCGCACAGCAGAGGCACCTAATCTTCCATTGACCCAAGCCGTCAGCGAGCTGCAAAGCTACCGTCAACTATCTTCTCCTCAAGCGTTTTCGGCTTTGATTGAGTCGATAACACTTGCTCGTCAGGGTTACGTGATGGCATTGCGTCAGCTTTCCGAGCTACAACATGCTGAATCAGGCTATCAATATGATGCGTCATTGCTTGAACTCTCGGATCAGATTTGGCAAGAGACGCGCAGGGGCATCACTACGGCATCAAAGCGCATCCTGACCCAAGGCATTCCTCCAGGACTACCGTCAAATCTCTTAACAGAAGCAGTGAGGCTGCACTTAAGTTCGCTCATTTCTCCGGAGGCGGTACCTGTCGCAACTCAATTGCTGACTAATGTTTTGCAGCCCAACTTAACGGAAGATAAAGAGGAAACAAAACGAAGGGCTGAACAGGCAGCACAGGCCGTAACTCCCGTGATGGTCTCAATACAGCAGGATGAGGTCATTGTCTACGCCAAAGAGCAAATCAGCCAAGCGGATTTTGTGCTGCTGGATCACTTTAAACTGAGCCGTCGGGAAATTAACTGGCAGGGTCTAATCGGATTTGGCACTCTCGTTAGCGGAGGTCTGGTCATCTTTTGGCTAGTAGAACGACGAGTGCATCCCAGGCTACGGCGACGCGACCACATTCTGCTGTGGCTGCTGACATTGAGTACGCCACTACTGGTGATCTTTAACGTTTCTTATACTGACTTGCCTGCCATTGGTTTGTTAGTAGGCAGCTTTTACAGCCCTGCTTTGGGAGTAACCGTGGTCAGTCTGCTCACAGGGTTAGTCACATTCGGGATGAAAGTGAGTTGGGAATATCTACTTGCAGGTTCTGCGGCTGGGTTACTCGGTGCTTGGATGGCTGGGCGGATGCGATCGCGCGAGGAACTGGCTTGGCTGGGCGCTGTAGTTGGGATAACTCAAGGAGGAGTATACCTCCTCCTAAATCTCGTTCCTAGTGCGGCTGTCGGTGCAGTTTGGTATACCGTACTCCAAGAAGCAGGTGTATCCAGTCTGGCGGGTTTGTCTTGGACTGTCGTCGCCCTAGGGATATCGCCTTACCTAGAACGCCTGTTTGACTTGGTCACACCCATTCGTTTGGCAGAGTTATCTAATCCCAATCGTCCTCTGCTTAAGAAACTAGCCACGGAAGCACCTGGAACGTTCCAGCATACGATGTTTGTAGCCTCACTCGCAGAAGCTGCCGCACGGGAACTACACTGTAACGTGGAACTCGTTAGAGCTGGCACATTATATCATGATATTGGCAAGATGCACGACCCATTAGGATTTATTGAAAATCAAATGGGCGGCCCCAATAAACACGATGAGATTAATGATCCCAGAACGAGTGCCGAGATTATCAAAAAACATGTCTCCGAGGGACTGGTTATGGCTCGTAAGCATCAGTTACCTCAAGCCATTCGCGATTTTATCCCAGAACACCAAGGAACGTTGCTGATTTCCTATTTTTATTTTCAGGCTAAACAGAAATCTGAACAGGAAGACGGTTGTCCTGTAGACGAAGAAGATTTTCGCTATGATGGCCCAGTTCCCCAGTCGCGAGAAACTGGTATTGTCATGCTGGCAGATGCCTGTGAAGCGGCTCTGCGAAGTCTCAAGGATGTTACCCCAGAAACGGCTCTTAGCATGATTCATAAAATCCTTAAAGCTCGCTGGCAAGATAACCAGTTAGTCGATTCTGGAATTACGCGAGAGGAATTGTCAACGATCGCCGAGGTTTTTGTCCGAGTCTGGCAACAGTGTAATCACAAACGGATTGCTTATCCGAAAGCGGCACTCAATCACCAACCCTCAGTGAAGAGTTGAAAGTCTAAGGTTGAAGGCTAGAACTACCGCTTTCAATCTGGTGACTTCCTTGTGCCAACAGTCGGCTTGCAAAGAGCGTTGCGACTATTACCTCCGCAGTAGTTATTGATCTCATCAACTAGCTGTTTCTCCGGGCTAATTGCTGTTTCTAAAGCATGAAGCGCGGCCTCAGCTTCTGGTCTATTTTTAGCCTGAAAAGCCCTAATAAAATCGCGAGTGGCTTGGCTTGTCTGTTCATACATCACGATAAATCGTGATTGCAAACCTTGTAAGATTGGGTCGTTCAGGGAAACTCGCTTCATTTTCTCGGCAGCATCACCCATAGCCTCAGCTGCTCTCAGCATTGCCGCTGGTTCGGAACTATTGCCGTTATTGGTAATAGTTTTGGCATTGCTTACAGCTTCATTAGCAATTTCAATAATTTGGTTGCATTGAGAGACTTTTGTTTCTGGTGGTGATGCCGATGGAAGCTGACTGATCTGAGTCCGCTTAATCCCTTGTGGCACTAATGGGTTTGTCTCAACTTGCCAATTCACTGGCGTCTGAGCCAATGCTTGTGGCACTCCCAAGGGTGTTATCCAATTAAGACTTTTAGGCGTTTCTACAAAAGCGGTGAGTAGAGCGAGGAAAGTGAGTCCGATTCTCGGTAGACGCATTGCTGTCACTGAGATGATTTGCTTACTAACCTATATGTCTGATTCTTGAGAATTTATGCAGTAAGTGTGATCACTTTTATGCGTGACTATTGTTCCAGCTTCATCGAAAACCTCCGAGAAACCCTGCCCTTCTAGGGCGGAGAGGGTCATTGAGTGTATAGGGAAAAGGAAGTGCGATCGGCTGCCGCACCAGTGAAACTGATCGCTACACTTTGTTGTTACTGGCAAAATCCAAGACGGATCTGAACTTTCAACCTTCCAACCTTCTAACCGTTCAACTCGGAAAAACCTTCTAACCCTTAACCCCACTACTAGTATCTGTTGGTACAATGTATCGCTGCATGAAAAGAAAGAACACAATCACAGGCGCAATGGAAATAATCGATCCTGCCGCAATTAGACGCCAATCGAGGGAAAAGGTACCAGCAAGGGTAGCGACGCCCAAGGGAAGCGTGTAATACTCCGGTCGATCCAAGACAATTAAAGGCCACAGGAAGTCACTCCAAGAGCCAATAAAAACAAATATTGCCAAGGTTACCAGTGCGGGACGGACGGCTGGCAGCATGACATTCCACCACAACCCTAACTCAGAGCAGCCATCCATCCGGGCGGCTTCTTCAATCTCCTTTGGAACGCCCTGAAAGGCTTGCCGCAGGAGGAAAATCCCAAAGGCAGAGGCAAGACTGGGGAAAATGACCCCCAGATAGGTGTTTCTTAAACCCAACTGCACCGTCAAAATATAAAGGGGAATCATCACGATCTGGAAGGGAATCATGATGGTAGAGATGATGCCCGAAAAAATCAAGTCCCGTCCCCGAAAGTCCAGTCTTGCCAGGGGGTAAGCGGCTAGCGAACAGAAGATTAGATTTAAGCTGACGGTGAGGACCGCAACAATAGTACTGTTCCATAAGTACTGCCCGAAGGGATTGCTTTGCCAGACTGTGACAAAATTTTGGAACGTCGGTTGACTGGGTAATAGCTGGGGAGGAAACTGAAATATGTCTTCTGTTGGAGACTTGAAGGATGTGCTGACAAGCCAAAGCAAAGGGAACAGCATCACAAAGGCGATCGCTCCCAACACTGCGTACATCCTAAAGTCTCGCCAAATCCCAGCTTGCCTTATTCGACTCATGGCGCACCAATGATGTGAAACCTATTTTCTGTACAGATACTATGTAGGGGTTTGTCCCAAGGGTCAACTGGTAACTGCGGCAAATAGGCAAACTCAAATACAATTCCTATCGTAGGCGTAGACGCCCAATCGTCTGAACTCAGCAATCGATCATAAAAGCCGCCACCGTAACCTAAGCGATACCCCTGCCTATCGCAGGCAACAGTGGGTACAAGAATTACATCTACCTCATTGGGTTCCACGGTTGGAGAATCAGGGTGAGGCTCAAAAATGCCATAAGCTCCCTTAGAGAGAGGTTCTCCGGGTTTCCAACTATGCCAGAGAAGAGATTTATCAACGCATCGAGAGAAGCCCCAACGGTATTTGGGATCTGTAAATAGGGGACTTAAATCGGGTTCTTGACGAAAGCTGAAATAGGCGAGAACCGTTCGCGCTTGAGTTAATAAAGGTGAGGATTGGAGGTGGAAGGTGAGGCGATCGCTCTTTTCTCGCCATTCTTCTACAGGTATAGATTGCCGCTGTTTGAGAAGCGATCGGCGTAGTTGTGCTTTTTCTGACATCTGGCACCATTCTCAAAAACCGTAGGTTGGGCACTGCTTACTCACACATCAATCAGGTTATTGTTGCTCTGACAATTAGTACCCAGCCTAAATCAATAGGATGCCCAGCCCACCAAGTTAATATCTGGCAAGGGTTTACCCCTGATGGTAAGCCTGTGAGTGACCATCAAGGCATCTACGTTGACCTATTTTGATTAGGTAGCCTGCTGACGATACCAGTCAATCGTATTTTTTAACCCCTGCTTGAAATCTACTTGAGCCGTAAAGCCAAACGCCTGCTTCGCTCTTTCCGTATCCAAGCAACGGCGAGGCTGACCATTAGGCTTATCCGTTTCCCAAACAATTTCGCCGTCAAATTCCATCAATTCACAAATGAGGGTTATCAAGTCCCGAATCGAGATTTCATACCCCGTTCCCAGGTTAACGGGTTCTGAGTCATTGTAGAACTGAGCCCCCATAACAATCCCTCGTGCCGCATCCGTCGAGTAGAGAAACTCACGAGTCGGACTCCCATCGCCCCACACGGGTAATTTCTCTTCTCCTCTTTGCTGCGCTTCGTGTACCTTACGGATCAAGGCAGGGATAACATGAGAACTTCGAGGGTCGAAGTTATCCTCTGGGCCATACAAGTTGACTGGCAGCAGGTAGATGCCGTTAAATCCATACTGCTGCCGATAGGATTGAAGTTGAACTAAGAGGGCTTTCTTGGCAACGCCATAAGGAGCATTGGTTTCCTCTGGGTAGCCATTCCAGAGGTCATCTTCTTTAAACGGCACTGGCGTGAATTTAGGATAGGCGCAGATGGTGCCAACACAGACGAACTTTTGCACACCTGCTTGATAAGCCGCATGAATAAGCTGTGTGCCCATCATCAGGTTGTCATAAAATAACTCAGCGGGCTTCTCCCGATTTAACCCAATACCACCGACATGGGCGGCTAGGTGAATCACGATGTCTTGCTGCTGAACGACTTGTTGACAGGCTTCCAGAGAACGGAGGTCATATTCACGCGATCGCGGCACTGTTATTTTCTCTGGCTTTGCTCCAGCCGTACCCAGCTGATCGATTACCTGACGCCCTAGAAATCCTGCGCCACCTGTTACCAGAATCCTTTTATCACTTAACTCTAAAGTTGCCATTGGTCTTGCAATCCTTGCCCAAGGTCTGAAACTTTCTTAGCGATCGGTCAACTGAAGGCTGAAGTATGAGCGATGAAATAATCTTGTACTTAGTCAACCATGCTGCCTATACTTTGACGAATATAAGCGTTATCTTCCCAATGTTTTACGCCCTCACCATGTTCGGATGTCAAACCCAAGGCTCGCAGATCTGCTTCCACCATTAAACTGACTAACTCTTCAAACGTCACAGATGGTTCCCAACCCAGCTTTTGCTTTGCCTTACTGGGGTCACCAATGAGTAAATCCACTTCTGCCGGACGTAGATAACGTGGGTCAAACTCTACGTAATCTTGCCAATTTAGATTGACATAAGCAAAGGAGATATCCAGAAATTCCCGAATGGAGTGAGTTTCACCGGTGGCAACGACATAATCATCCGGTTCTTCTTGTTGCAACATCAACCACATAGCCTTAACGTAGTCTTTTGCGTATCCCCAATCTCGTTTGGAGTCAAGATTCCCAAGGTATAGTTTATGCTGCTGACCCGCTACAATCCGAGCGAGCGCTCTTGTAATCTTCCGCGTAACAAAGGTTTCGCCCCGGCGCGGTGATTCGTGATTAAACAAGATGCCATTACACGCATATATCCCGTAGGACTCACGATAGTTCACGGTTTGCCAGTGCGCATAAACCTTAGCACAAGCATAGGGACTGCGCGGATAAAAGGGCGTTGTTTCCTTTTGAGGGACTTCTTGTACCTTGCCAAACATCTCAGACGAACCCGCCTGATAAAAACGCACATCAATACCTGTGCGATTCCGATAATCTCGAATAGCCTCCAAAAGACGCAGCGTCCCCATTGCCACAGAATCAACTGTGTATTCTGGTGAGTCAAAACTCACCCGTACATGGGATTGTGCACCTAAGTTGTAAATCTCTACAGGCTTTACTTCTTCTAAAATTCGGCGCATGGTTACGCCATCGGTTAAATCACCGTAGTGGAGGAACAACCGAGCGTTTTCATTGTGAGGGTCTACATAGATGTGGTCGATGCGATCAGTATTAAAGGTCGAAGTCCGCCGAATAATTCCGTGAACTTCATAGTCTTTTTCAAGTAACAATTCACTTAAATAAGAGCCGTCTTGACCTGTAATACCCGTGATTAGCGCTCGTTTACGTTGCGTCATCCTTGAATCTTCCTGTGACAAATAGGAACTCTCACTGCGGCTGCCTGCCAATATGTAGCTCACCTTCCTAATAAGAATGTTGGAAGGTAAACAAATCACTCCTAAGTTAACCTACAAATTGACCCATGACTAAGCTGGTAGTTTGAAGAAATGAGCTATTAGCTGAAGTGAGCGCTAGCTAACGTTTCGATCGCTATGCAGGATGTAGCCCTGCTACGGAACGAACCGTAGGTCTCGGTTTCCTTCCGGAGCCAGAGAGCAAACGCTCACAACGTTTATTGATAACGATTTGGTGCTGTTGCACTAAATCGTTAACTAACCTACTAGCCTTCTTAATCCCTTTAGAAGAAATGAAGACAGAATTTTCTGTCAACTCAATCCTCCCAACGGAAAACAAAGATGCCCTACTTTTCCTTTTTTTCAGTATGCACCATTATTTTTAGGGAAAAGAATCACACCAATTGTTCTGAAAATTAGCCATAAATCCAGCCAAAAATTCCTAAAATTCACGTAATAAACATCCATTTGAACCCGAAGAGGGTAAGGGATGTCATTGCGTCCAGAGACTTGCCATAAGCCAGTAATACCCGGTCGAATTGTCAAAACTTTATCCATATGACGACCGTATTTACTCAGTTCTTCGGGCACTAAAGGTCGAGGCCCCACCACACTCATATCCCCCTTCAAAACATTCCAAAATTGAGGAAACTCATCAAGACTAGTCAATCGCAAAAATTTACCAATCACTGTAATTCGGGGGTCTTTCTTGAGTTTGAAGTTATCCTCAAATTCCTCACGTAGATGAGGTGAGGTTTCCATCAAATCTGTCAATATTTCGTCGGCATTTTCCACCATTGTTCGGAATTTGAGACAGCTAAATGACTTGTAATTTCTACCAACCCGTTCCTGGGCGTAAAAAATAGGCCCCGGTGAGCTAATGGCAATCAATAGGGCGAGTAGCAAGTAAATCGGCAAAAACAAAATCAGAACAGATAGGGAAAACATAACATCAAACAGCCGCTTGGCGAAATCTCCGTTTAAGCGATGTCGAGAAAGACCTCTAGGTCTGCTGCGTGACACGAGTGGCTGAAAACCTCGCTTCACGAACGCTCGCAACATCTTGACGGAGATAAGTTGGCTTTCGGCAGTCATCTTACTCCTTCACTTCACACCACACAGTCAAGATCATAAAGCCACAAGAGGCTGGCTACGGCTATCTAGAGCCCTGGAAACTAGAATTTGTCAGGAGAGCATCGAGATTGGTAGTCCTCTTTGCAGCGTTCCAGAAAAGCCAGGTAGCGATCGCCAAAAATTTTGGGGGCAAACCCAGCCGCGTTCAAGCGACCCCTATCGGGACTAAACGACCCTTTTGACCTCTCAAAAGTTTTCACCGCTTCCATCAACGCGTCCGCACTTTGGGGTTGGAAAAATAGACCCGTACCGCTGTCCGGATGTTGCCGAATATCTCGAACCGTTTCTAATGCCCCCCCAGCTCCATAGGCAATCACCGGCGTTCCACAAGCTTGAGCTTCCACTAGGGCAATGCCAAAATCCTCACAGGCCGCATAAACAAAGGCTTTGGCGCGAGTCATATACTGCTCAACCACAGAGTCTGGCTGAAATCCCAGCACTTGTACATTGGGTTGTGCCAGTTCGCGAATCGCCTCCAACTCCGGCCCTGTGCCAATCACAACGAGTGGGAGTCCCAGTTGATTGAAGGCTTCAACAATTAACGAGACTCGCTTGTAACTCACAAGACGGGAAACCGTGAGATAAAAATCTTCTTTTTGAGTCTGGAACGAAAATCGCTCAATATTGACTGGCGGGTGAATCACGGTTGCCTGACGCCGATAGCAGCGCCAGATGCGCTTTGCTGTATGCCAGGAGTTGGCAATGAAATAATCCACCCGGTTCGCCGAAAGGACATCCCACTGACGCAACTGATGGAGCAGATACCGTGTGATTAAGCCTTGAGGCCCTCGCCCCATAGGGCTACTTTTGAGGTAGTCAAATGTCAAATCCCAGGCGTAGCGCATGGGTGTATGACAATAACAGATGTGTAGTTGTTGGGGGGCAGTTATAATGCCCTTGGCAACACAGTGGGAAGAGGAAAGGATAACATCATAGTCACATAAGTCCAGCTGTTCAATGGCTATAGGCAGCAACGGTAAATATTTTTGGATGCCGTTGCCAGCCAAGGGCAAATGTTGTAGGAAGGTTGTGCCAATAGAGCGCCCAAACAGATAACTCTGGGGATTGGTAGATTCAAAATCAATCAGGGCATAAAGATCGCCATCAATGTGCTTCAAAATTTCTTGAACCACCAGTTCTGAACCACCCGTTGCTTTGGGCGTCAACCACTCATGAACCACAGCATATTTTAAAGACATTGACCCAGAAGGCTTTTTGTGATTAAGAGCTTATCCCAAGGTGAGCCACCCAGGGCAGGAGGACTGAGACTAGAGAAAACTCTCAGGATTACTGTAAGAGTAATAGGATTCCAAACTTTCATTCTTGGTCATCTGTAGAATGCCCCTGAGGTTTCATGAGAAACTTCATTGGTAAGCGGTTATCAATTAGAGCAAGACAATTTTAAAGCAATGTTTCGGAGTGGGTGCAGGCAGGTAAATCACTGGCGATGTCTCTTGTCCCACGTTGGTCAAGCTATTTAAGAACGAGGGAAAAGAAGCCGGAACTCCTATCACGAGATTGACTTACTCTTTTTTCCACCTGATCTATCAGGCATCAAGCTACTGGGTTTTAAGGGGATTTCTTATCTGTACAGTAGACGTTAATGCCCTCGACGAGTTGCTTTTCTGGAGTAGTAGCTTTTTGTAAATTGGTCAAAGCCGCTTCAGCCGCTGAGCGGTCTTTCTTCTGAAATGCTGCTACGAAGTCACGCGTAGCTTTGCTGGTATCGCGGTACATGGTAACAAAACGAGTTTGATAGTCTTGGAGCTTTTGATCGTTAACTTTGATAGCTTCCATGTCTTTAGACGCTTTTTCCATTGCATCGGCTGCCTTGAGCATCGCTTTAGAATCGCTCGCTTGACCACCCTTGGTGATGGATTTCGCTTCAGTGACGGCCTGGTTGGCTACCTTGATAATCTTGTTACACTGAGACACTTTGCTCTCACTACAGCTAACAGTTAATAAGCTAAGGGTAGCCGTCAAGGGAAGAAGGACGAAGTACCGCCTCGGAAAATGCATCTAAATGTTCTCCTAATGAGTTGTAATCGCTCTGGTTGTCGTAGCACATTTTTCCCGTGCTTAAAAGCCTATCGGGATGACACCGTTAATGAAAAAGAGAGTGGGGGAATGTGAGAAGACAGGGGGATACGCCTGACCCAATGAATATGGGGAATTGTTCGACTCTTTCTGTGCGGAACATCTCCCCTGAGAGATGTCCTTCCTTACCCCTCACCCTCTCGTTTATCCGTCGCTTCGATCGCAGCAGCAAGGCGTCCCAGAGTATCTGTAAGCTGGCCTAACTGCCCTAAAGAATCATTTTGGGCTTCCGCCAAGGTTTGCACCGCATCAGTTAAGGCAAAGATCTGGTAACCCTGTTGTTGAACTTGTTGCCCTTGGTGTTGCACTTGAATGGCGAGGGCATCCACTCGCTCAGCTAGACGGTCAATAGTCTCAGTGGTTGCCAGAACGGCCTCTCCAATTTGTCCCACAATTGCCTCCAAACGACTGAGTCGGGCTTCCAATTCAAGAGACTCCTTGGTTACAGGATTTGAGTTGCTTTGAGCCTTTCCAGTCTGGGTGTGTCTATTCACCGGCAATTTTTAATCCAACAACGTAGTTAAACAGTCTCTTAATTCGTAAGAAGTGGCGGCTGTTTTTCATCTGGCTCCCCCAAAAGTAGAGCGGTGTAGCTCCAGTTGTTCCAGGATAGATGGTTCTGGAGCATGATTTTATTGATGACGCCCCTGATGCCACTGCCAAGCATCGCCGATAATTTTACTGAGGTCTGTGTATTGGGGAGACCAACCGAGTATTTTCTGAGCTTTATCACTACTCCCAACTAAAATTGAGGGATCGCCACTTCGGCGATCGCACTCGACTACTTTGATTTCCCTACCTGTTACCAGACGCGCTGTGTCAATCACCTGTCGTACCGAAAAGCCATTGCCATTACCTAAATTAAACGCTTCACTCTTGCCACCTTGCAACAGATACTCGACGCCTAATATATGGGCATGAGCCAAATCACCGACGTGAATATAGTCCCGAAGACAGGTACCATCAGGTGTTGGGTAGTCTGTACCCCAAATAGAAATGGAATCGCGCTTCCCCAAAGCCGTTAGGAGTACCAGGGGAATCAGGTGGGTTTCTGGGTGGTGATCTTCACCAATTAGCCCCTCTGGGTTAGCACCAGCGGCGTTGAAGAAGCGAAAGACCACGGAACGTAAATCATAAGCCCGATCAAAATCAGCCAGTATTTGTTCTACCATCCACTTCGTCGTGGCATAGGGACTCATTGGCTGTTTAGGATGGTCTTCTATCATCGGTACCTCTTTGGGCATCCCGTAGATGGCACAGGTCGAGGGGAAGACCAATTTCTTGACGCCTGCCGCCACCATCGCTTCCAGAAGTGTCAGTGTGCCTGACACATTATTACGGTAGTACTGGGCAGGGTGGGTAACTGACTCTCCTACAGCAATATAGGCAGCAAAATGAATGACAGCTGCGATCGGATAAGTGGCAAATAACCTGTCTAAGGTTGTGCGATCGCCGATGTCTCCGACCACTAACTCCACCTGTAGGATATCTTCTACAAACTCCCGATGCCCATATTCCAGGTTATCCAGGACAATAACGTGATAACCTTCCCGTTGGAGTGCCAACACAGCATGAGAGCCAATATACCCTGCCCCGCCAGTCACTAAAATTGTTGGTTTGACTTGCGACACCTAAAACTCTCCCAGTTTTTCGTTTTATAGCCTAACTTTACAAAAGACGTTAGCTCTTAGAGTCCAAAGTCAACTTTGAACCGAAGGAGATAGTCCCTTGCTCCTTACCGATTGTGGAATGAGGAAGGCTGAATGTCGAATCTAAAACTGGGGGTGCCTCTGCGACACGCCCACTCCCTAAAACTTCATGCTAGACCCTGCCCTAGAGTACCTGCGTGAATTTTCTCCAAACAGCAGATTAAGGAGCCTTGGCTCAATCTCTCGTGGCGAGGTCTCTCCTCCAAAATTGCGCTTGAGCGAGCCTATCGCGTGTCATAGCATCAAGACTGGCTTTTAGCCAATTCTTGCTGCAAATCGCGAGTATAATGCCCGTGTAATAGTGATTTAAACCTTGGTTCAAGCAGATGAAACAACACTGAAACAAAAGTACTACCAGTTATTAGTTGTAAGTTGTTATTTTGAAGGGTCAAGAGAGGGGACTAAATTGAACGTTGTACAGCAAAGCAGAAGCCGTTCGCCTAGCCGCTGAACCAGCCTAGCGTCGGCTAGTCCTTTCGACTTTCAACTGTTCTCCCTAATCCCGACTCCCCAATTACCTTGGCGAGGTTAACAACTCACAACCAACCGCTAACCTTCAACAACTTAGAAGTTCTTAACAATGTTTTTACTACTTACCCAGGTACTACTGTGGCTGCTGATCACAGTTATTATCTACAATTTGCTACTCAAAGTAATCCCCAGAGCGTATCTTACCTTGCTTGGGGGGTTTCTGCTGTTTGCCATCATCGTGCTGGCGTTTTTCTTTCCCAACGATCGCTTGGTCGCAACGGCATGGAGCATTCTCTCGTTCCCCCTCAAACCCGTAGGAGCCACTATTGTGCTGCTAGCTGCAGCCTTGAATCAGGGGCTTAAGAAGAACCTGATTATGGCAGCCCTGCTGATTTTACTGATCTCAAGTGTTCCAATTGTGAGTACTGTGCTAGCTCGACCCCTTGAACTGGGGGAAGTATCCAGGCCAGCCACTACGGCTGCGGCACCTGCTGGGGCGATTGTCGTACTGGGGCAGGGAACCACACAACCCAGTCTCCCCCCCCGACCACAAATTCAGCTCACGGATGAGGGCAGCAACCGCCTCCGTCGCGCTGCCCAGCTGTATCAGGAGCAGACCAATAGGGGGAATCAACCGATCATAATTGCCAGTGCTGGTTCTGAGGCCAATAATGTAGCGAGCGTGCTGACACAATTTGGTGTTCCACAAGGTCAGATTGTTACTGAATCCAGAAGCCAAGACCTTCGCACAAGCGCTGAGCAGGTAAAAGATATCTTGAGAAGTCGAGCCATAGGAAACAGACCAATTTTCCTTGTTACCTCTGCCATCAATAGCCGCCGCGCTAGACTGGCTTTTTCCCAAGTCGGCATTCGCGTCATTACCCAACCCGCTAATTTTGTTTCGACTGAGCCGGGAACGAGAGAAGCACGAAACATTACGATTCAATCGTTTATCCCTAGTGTCGATGCCCTCAGCGTTAGCACGCGGATTCTTGAGGAATTCTATACCACCATCTACTACTCTTTACGAGGCTGGCTATCTCCAACAGCCACTTGAACAGTCTCTATAAACCTCTCTTGTCTAAGAGACAAATTTTTGAGAATCCCCTTTGTTTGAAGCTGGGGGATTCTTTCGTTTATTAGACCTTTTATGAAAATAGGTTGTAATATCAAATCCGGTTGATTGCATCTGTATGCAATCATGCTGGAGTTAGCAATCGTTTAAAATTAAGAATTGTTATATTTGTAACATGGCTAACTCCAGGCTGCAAAAACTACTGACTTACCTGCGTCCTCATTCTTTAGACGCATCACTAGGTGTCCTTGCCCTCTTGATTGTCAATGGACTTGGTGTCTATATCCCTCTACTAATTAGGGATGGTATTGACGAACTGCGTACAGCATTCGACTTTGATCACACTTGGCGCTTTGTAGGGCTGATCATTCTCCTCGCCTCATTGATGTGGGTGATTCGGATGGTGTCACGCATCCTATTGTTTGGGGTAGGGCGTAAGGTTGAATTTGATCTCAAGCAAAAGATTTTTCAGCATCTGCTAACGCTGGAGCCGTCCTATTTTTCTCGGAATACATCTGGAGATTTAATTAACCGAGCTACCAGTGATGTTGATAATATTCGTCGTCTGTTGGGGTTTGCGGTTTTGAGTTTGGCAAATACTGTATTTGCCTATGGCTTAACGCTACCGGTAATGATGTCAATTAACTTGCAGTTGACTCTGTTAGCGATCGCTGTTTATCCCCTCATGCTGATTACCGTCCAGCTTTTTAGTGAAAAGCTGCGTACCCAACAACTAACGGTACAAGAAGAACTCTCCAACTTGAGCGAAATGATTCAGGAAGACATGAGCGGCATCTCCCTGATTAAAATCTACGCTCAGGAGACAAACGAACGCCGAGCTTTTCGACGCCTCAATGGACAGTTGTTAGAGGCAAATCTGGATTTGGCAAAAACTCGGAACGTTCTATTTCCGGTTATTGAAGCCCTCGCCTATGTCAGTTTACTGGTATTACTGTGGCTAGGTTCTGGGTTGATTTCCTCAGGTAAGATTACTGTGGGTGATTTCGTGGCGCTGCTTCTTTACTCAGAGCGTCTTGTGTTCCCCACTGCACTCTTAGGTTTTACCATTACAGCCTATCAACGAGGTGAAGTGAGTATTGACCGCATTGAGTCGATTCTCACTGTTCAACCCCAGATTAAAGATGATTCTAATCCGATTCAACTACCGACACCCGTGAAAGGTCAGTTGACGGCACGACATCTAAGTTACACTTACCCTGGTGCAAAAACTCCAGCACTCAAAGACGTCAGCTTTACGATTAATGCCGGTGAAACGGTGGCCATTGTAGGAGCCATTGGTTCGGGAAAATCCACCTTAGCTAATGCTATTCCTCGCTTGTTGGATATTGAGGATAATCAGCTATTTTTGGATGGATATGATCTGACACGGATGCGATTGCAAGGCTTGCGAAGTGCGATCGCTTATGTCCCTCAAGACAGCTTCCTGTTCAGCACCAGTATTAAAAACAACATCCGCTACGGCAACCCCTTAGCCGAACAATCGGATATTGAGTATACCGCCAAGCAAGCACAAATCCACGCCGAAATTCTCAACTTCCCTCAGCAATATGACACGCTTGTCGGAGAACGGGGTATCACCCTCTCTGGTGGTCAAAGACAGCGTACCTCTCTAGCCAGAGCATTGTTGATGGATGCACCTATTCTCATTTTGGATGATGCCCTCTCTAGCGTAGATAATCAGACCGCTACCCAAATTCTGGCAAATCTTGCCGAAGGCGTTCAGCGCAAAACCGTGATTTTTATTTCCCATCAACTCTCAGCTGCGGCTACGGCTGACCGAATTTTTGTCATGGATGCAGGACAAATTGTGCAAAGCGGCAGCCATAGTGAACTGTTGGCAAGTCAGGGTGTGTACCGATCGCTTTGGAGTCAGCATCAATTAGAAGAATTACTTCGTTGAATACTCCGGACAAGCCTTAATCTTCGGCTTCTACCTCTGGCTTACGGCATAAAGAAGTAGCCTGAGAGCAGAAGTACGATGCTCTTATTTTCAAGCTCTCGCCTTTTTTTGTGCCGAGTTCTTCCAAAAGATAGATGCTTTAAGGTTTTTAATGAAAATACAGTAACTGTGATAAATTTTAATATCTCTTAACAGGAGACTTCGGTAAAAATGGATAGTCTTACCAAGACGGTTAAGAAGTTTGCTGCGATCGCAGGAGCAGCTAGTGCTTTAGTGACGCTTCCGGTGTTCGCGCAGAACATGCCAACAGGCAACATGCAGACTCAACCCCCTACGATGAGGACTCAGCCTCAAGTCCAACCTAAGCCGATGACTCCATCTGCCTCGCCAAGCAGAACCTCAACAAAGGCACGGGGTAACGTTGTTGATGTGGCTGCTGCTAGTGGCTCTTTCAAAACCTTAACCGCAGCGTTGAAAGCAGCAGGTTTAGATAAAGCCTTAGCCTCCGGAGGCCCTTACACAATTTTTGCGCCGACGGATGAAGCCTTTGCAGCTCTGCCCAAAGGTACAGTGGAGGAACTGTTAAAGCCAGAGAACCGAGACACGTTAGTTAAAATTCTTACTTACCATGTGGTTCCCGGTGAGAACACTTCTAAAAAATTGAAATCAGGCGAAGCTAAAACTCTCGAAGGTGCTCCTGTGGAAGTGAAGGTGTCCTCGAATGGCGTCAGGGTTAATGATGCCACAGTGGTTAAAGCGGACATTCAAGCTAGCAATGGCGTCATTCACGTCATTAATAAGGTAATTATGCCGCCTATGGAGAAGCCGTCAAGCACGAGCGGTAGCTCTGCTAGGTAGAAGCAAGACAAAAGCAATCTTTGCTTTGTGTCACTGCTACAAGTAACCGATTGGGAGCCAAAAATTGGTTTTCAGTCGGTTACTTTGCTGTTGAGTAAATCATTAAGTGAGAAAAATAACTGTCCACCAAGAGCAGTGAGTGTGGTAAAGTACCAAAATCTAATCGGTTCAAGTGGGGGTCAGCCACTAGAGGTAACGGGGAAAGTTCGGTGCAAATCCGGCGCTGTACCGCAGCTGTGTTGAGTTAACCCATAGGGAACTCAGGAGCCAGAATGCCCACCGATATAGTGATCACTCAGATGTGCGGTCTACACGATCGAGGTCAAACATGAAAACGTCTTCAATTAACACTCTTGGTTCCCTAAAGCAGCGGACAGTTCGTCTGACGCTATCGTTGCCGGTGCAAGCCACACTTTACACTTCGTTGTGTGCTTTGACACTTTGGACAATTTACTTTTCTACATATCCTGCGGTTCATAACCAGATGCATTCCCTACGTCACCACACTTTCATGGTGAGTTGTCACTAATCCTCCGAGTTTGGAGATAGCAGGAGTTCAACATCAGTAATGTTTAAATCTAAGGTGGCTGCTCTCATCAGCATGTTTTGCCTGATGGGTACAGTTTTCTACGGCTTAGTGGTATCTTCCCAGACACCACAACCTTCTATTCGCTTGAGTGCAGAGCCACCCATTAGCCAAATTTTACCCTTTGAAGCGGAGGCAAGTGTAACACCGTCTCCGGTGAAATTAACCCTGCAAGCCTTAGATGCTGCGGGACAATCTCTAGAGAATGCCAAAATTCACTTACAAATTCTCACTCCGCCTAAAAATCCTTGGTTCCCCACCGATTTTCCGATTGTAGAGGGAACGGAGTTACTCAATCTTGAGGCCGTTGCTCCCAAAGGTGAGTTGCAAATTCAGCAAATGCTGCCTATTCGGGGTAAGTATCAACTGCTAGTGGAAGTCACTCCAAGTGTTGCGGAGGCTTTTACCCCATTTCTTCAAACTCTAACATTATCTGTGCCGGAAAATTCGATTAAATATCGCAATTTTGGCATTTTAGTCTTGGTTTTATTCGCTGTTGGAATTGGTGGCGGTTTGGTACTGGGGGGAGAGCAACAAATTCAAGAGGGAGAAATTGCACCGCAACGGGTAAGACTGTTATTGAGTGGGGCAATAATAGTGGCGATTATCTCCTTACTATTTATTAATATCACCGCTGAACTTGCCGAGTCTCATACAGCTCATCACAAGCATCATGCTCCAAATTCGGAAGAGCCAGCCATGCTCCAGTCTCAGGGTGTCGAAGCACGACTATCAGGGGATATAGAGGCAACTGTCGGTCAACTGGCTAACTTAGCCGTTCAAGTTAGCGATACTCAAACAGGACAGCCTGTTACTGATGCGATTTTAAACATCAAAGTTACTCCACTTGAGGATAAATGGGTTGCCTTTGCTTATCAAGGAGTAACAGATACAAAGGGTCAGCTGAAATGGGAGCAACAGTTTTTTGATGGTGCACCTCACAAAGTTACCGTAGAAGTTTCTCCCCAGCCCCAGGCTCAACACCAGTTTTCACCCTTGAAAGTGGTCAAAGAAATTGCTGTAGAAGGAGTGGCTCCTCCCCTACAAAGTCGGTTAATTGTCTTGGCTTACTTCACCAGTTTTATAGTGCTGGGTTTAGTTATTGGACTTCAGTTAAGACGCCGCTCAGTTTGGCGATACGGAAATTGATGAGTACACAACACGTTCTATTTGTTTGCAAAACATGTGCGACTGTTTATGTACAAGGAAAACCGCAAGGGAAAAGCGGCGGACAGGAGTTATTAGAGCAATTGCAGGAACTTTACTCAGACTGGGAATTGCGGGATGAGTTTCAGCTTCAGGAAGCGGAATGTATGAGTGCTTGCAGTCGCTCCTGTGCGGTTTCCTTTGTGGCTCCTGGCAAGTACACTTATCTATTTGGCGACTTACCTGCCACAGAAAGTGCAGAGGCCGTCTTGAAGTGTGCAAAGCTTTATTTTGAGAATCCTCAGGGATATTTGGCGTGGGCAGAGCGGCCTAAGCCTTTGAAAAATGGAGTTCTTGCTCGGATTCCGTCGGTTTCATAATTTCTAATAATGAGAAATGAGAGGGGATATATCCCCTCTCAAACATCTCACTTGAGTTAAGAATTTATTGTTGGAAGCTCCTAATTCAAAACTCCAAGCTCTCTACACCAACCATTCGGTAACAGCTTCTTCTTTGGTGTTGGTATTGCGCGATGGGGTCTCGCGGTTGAATTTCATGTGGATAGAGCGAGTTTGCACGCCATCCGCTGCCACTGCCATAATTGGGTAGTCAATCAGACCATCCTGGAATGACATCTGGAAGCGGAAAGTACCATCAGGATTGAGCTTGATGGGACGACCGCCAATGGTCACGGTAGCATCCGGTTCAGTAGCACCGTAGACAATTAACTCAGCATCTGCAACCAACCAGAACTGGCGAGGACGCATTGGCACCGCAGATGCGGAGAAGCCAACCCCAGACATACCAACGCCGGACATTGTTAAACCAGACACCGTTGGGACAGCCCACATGCCAACGCCAGAGGGGAAGACGTATGAGCTGAGTGACTGCTCATGAATCGGAGCTTGCTGCATGGAACCGTACAGAGAACCAGCAACTCGCTGAGCTTCGGCAGATTTTGCCATGCCAAAGATTTGGTCGTAGATGGGGTTGCCTGCCTCTGCGGTAACGGTACTCCGCTTGCTGGGGGGAACCAAGGTGTAAACAGTTTTGCCACGCAGGTCGTCATCCCAACCAACGGTGATGAATTGGTCTTCAATCCAGTCACTGGGATACACAGGAGGAACGCGCACTGGTGCGGAACGAGCCAGAATCAGCCAGCGACCATCGGCACAGCGATAGCCAATATCTACCGCATAATCGCGATCGCTCACAGGCATGGGCAAATACCATTCCCGTGCTAGCTCGTCACAAGGATATTCCTGGACGCTATGGGGGCTTTGGCTGTTAACGTCGATGTCTGTGACATCATAAATCCGCAGTGCTAGCTGTTGCCCTCCCTGACGTCGCAGGTCTTCTTTATGCTCATTAGAAATATCCCAATAGGCATAAGACCATTGTGGGTCACGCGGCATCAGGACAATCCGGCTTTCACCGTAGCCCCCTGGTAAATCAGCTAATCCTTCATCGACAGAAGCGAGGGTACCGCCGGTGCGATCGTCCTGACCTAATTCAAACTTTGCTGCTTCCACTTCTTCTTGTGCCTCCACTGTGCGAGATGGACTTGTAGAGATTTTCGTGCGTTGTATCTTTTGAATTTCTGCCAGCAGCTGCGCCTTGCGCATCCGGCTGTAACGAGAGATGCCATATTCACTAGCAACTTTACGCAGTTGCCGCAAGGTCATCTCTTCTAAGGGTGGGCGTTCTTTTGCCATGATGTGTGCTCTCCAATAGTTAGGACGGCAGGGATGTCAATCCTGATGAATTAAAGGCAAAAATTGGGTTTGTCATACAGCACTTCCAAGGCTGTAATTCTAGGCTTTTCAACTTTTTAGTCACTCACTGCTTTTGATTTGTGATGTCCTGCTGACTAAGTCAAAGGGAGCATCATTCATACAGGTATTTGGGATCGAGCCAGCCGTCGATGAACTCAGAAAGGCTAAGCAATTAGCTTTTCTTCGGGATCGCTTTATGAATCTATGTAACAGAAGATCCCTAGGTACGGTCAAGGGGATTGATCGACTGATTTCCGGTAGATTGACGAATTTACAGGCATCGTGGGACTCAAATGTCATGATACTATGACATTAAGCCGCTGAGCTGGGATCATATGTTTCCGAACTTCCACTCGGCTCACTCCTAGAGCCCTCGCCGGATTGGCTGGAAAAGTCAAGATTTGATGACAATAAAAAAGTAGAGGCGCGAACAATCGCGTCTCTACCGACGACTGATTCAACCTCCTCTAAGCGCAGTCAGAGTTCCAGATTTGTGGGAACAGACTTTCTCTGGCAGAAAGTACCTACAGAAAAACCCTGGCGGGGCAACCACGGGGGGATTGCCCCTACCATCAATGAACCGATGCTCTATGGCGAGTAGTTTAGGATTTCATAGCCTGTTCAAAGCGTTTGTTCACTTCATTCCAGTTAATGACGTTCCACCAGGCGGTTAAATAATCAGCACGCTTATTCTGATATTTCAAATAGTAGGCGTGTTCCCACACATCATTAGCCAGGATGGGGATACTACCCTCCATTAAAGGACTATCTTGATTTGCCGTACTGATGACTTGTAGCTTGCCCTCTTTGGTGCGAACAAGCCAAGCCCAGCCACTACCAAAACGTTTGAGACCGGCATCGTTGAATTGTTGCTTAAAAGCATCAAAGCTGCCAAACGTATCTGTAATTGCTTTAGCGATCGCACCCTGTGGTTCACCGCCCCCATTGGGACCCATGATTTCCCAGAACATGGTGTGATTCACATGACCCCCAGCGTTGTTACGTACCGTTGTGCGAATATCTTCCGGCACACTGTTGAGGTTGCGCAGCAAGTCTTCAGCACTCTTGCTTTTGAGTTGTGGGTACTTATTGATGGCGTCATTCAAGTTCTTGACATAAGCCGCATGGTGCTTGTCGTGGTGAAAGCGCATCGTTGCTTCATCGATATGCGGTTCCAGGGCTTTGTAGTCATAGGGTAGAGGTGGTAGTTTAAACGTCTCTCCTCCCGCATTTTGCTTGTTATCTGGAAGCGGTTTTGCAACGGGTTCAGCAACACATGCTAAAGTTCCAAAAGCGGCTGCTCCCGTAGTAAAACCGAGTAAAGCTAAAAAATTACGACGATTAAGAGCCATAAGTGTGATTACTTACTGAAATTGACAGCCTTACTATAATTGCGAACGGTTCGCTTTTCATCTTTCTTCCCCTGTACAGACCGGGGATAGTCGTTACTCCGACTATAACGGGAGAGGATGCCAAGTGAAGAAATCCTCATCCTCGTTGAGGATTGAACCAGCCCTTTAGAGAGCGATCGCCCAAAGCCGTTCATGTTCTGACTTTTCACGGAAAGTTCTGAACCTTTAACAGGTAAAAGGTTAACGGGGAAGGAGAAAAGGAGCTTATGAATCCTTTAACCCTTTCCCTTTCCCCTTTTTCCCCAGCAGTCTATAAACATGCCGTGAAAAGTCAGGTTCATGTTTCGTCTGGCTGTTAAGTTCAAAATCTCAAAGTTTTGGATAACCCTTTGGACTGCTAGTCTTATCCAAGAACACTGGAAAATTAGTCTACATGGGTAAACTTCGAGCCTTAATTTTTGACGTTGATGGCACGTTGGCGAATACTGAACGGGATGGTCATCGGGTGGCTTTCAATCGTGCCTTTGCTAGCTCGGGACTGAATTGGAATTGGTCAGTCTTGTTGTACGGTGAATTACTGGCGATCGCAGGTGGCAAAGAGCGCATTCGCTTTTTTATCGACGAGTACCGACCTGATTTCGAGTATCCTACCGATCTAGACCAGTTTATCGCCGACCTTCACGCCACGAAAACTCGGTATTACCAACAACTAGTAGCCGAAGGGTGTATCCCATTGCGCCGTGGAGTAAAGCGATTGTTGAAAGAGGCGAGAGAACAAGGGATGCGCTTGGCGATCGCCACCACCGCTGCTTTACCAAATGTCACGGCCTTATTAGATCATACCCTTGGCTCAGATAGCCAATCTTGGTTTGAGGTGATTGCCGCAGGTGACATCGTACCAGCCAAAAAGCCAGCCCCAGATGTTTATCACTACGTGCTGAAGGCTATGAACTTAGAAGCACAGGATTGTCTGGTGTTTGAGGACTCGCATCACGGTTTATTGGCATCCTCTCAAGCGGGATTGAAGACGGTTGTTACCGTCAACACCTATACGCGATACCAAAATTTTTCGGGTGCCTTATTGGTATTGAATCACTTGGGAGAACCCGATCAACCCTTTACGGTGTTCGCTGGAAATGCTGGAGATAGAATTTACTTAGATATGGCACTTGCATATCATCTACACGGTAAATAATCGCTCAAGGAACGATTCGCCAATCCGGGATTTTCCCAAAATAGTTATCCAAAAATATGGGGCGGACAAGATGCCCACCCATCGCTCTCGTAAAAACCCTTCACTAAAACAGAAGAGATTGGTGAAGGTTTCCCTCCACTTGTAAACCTCGATTGCAAATCAGTGCAGAATCTTTACTGAGCGTGTAAACTGTGCAATAGATCACATGCTTAGGTGATTCACCATTGCACAGTTCGGTGATTCTCCTCACAGAACACAGAGAGAACCATCATCGTCTCCAAAGGCTTTCGCTCACTAAGCGCACTCCAGCACTGCTGGTACTGACTGTGTGCCAGTTTACGATCGCCTATGGTATCTCCATGCACCTTACCTCGTCTCACTAGTAGACATCCTCTCGTTCAGAACCTAGAGCAGAGCTTGGTAAACTTACCGAAGGAACCTTCCTCTGCAAGAGCGGACAAATCAAGCCAATTATCACAAAATCTTTCTCTTCCACAAGCACAAGACCTGATCTGTCAATTTTTTCTTGAGCAAATCAAGCAACAGTCCCCTGAAGTAGTTTTACAAGAATTTAAGCATTTATTCATTGAACCAACAGGCACACTTAACTCAACGCCTCGTCAAGCTTTAAATTTGATTATTTCTTCAGGCTCTGAAGAAATTTTTCTGACTACGTTGAAACGGTCTATTTATATTCTGGTCAACAACTGGAATACAGAAAGACAGGAACAGTACATACAGGAATTGGTGAATCTTCTCTCAACCTCCCTTGACCCTAAAAAGATATGTACGGTTATTGTTAAGCGTTCGATATTGTGGCGGCGTAAATTTGTCAATAGTCAGGATTACCAAGACCTGACATTATTTGCCTCAAAATATGAAAATCGTAACCAAGAACACTGGAGCCAGCGATACAAATCATACTTGTTGGTTTCTCAGTCAGTTGATGTCAGAAAACCGCTAGAACAGCAAGAAGCAGCGCGAACCTACTCTCAACAGCTTAAAGAGAGGTTTAAGATTGACCTGGCAATGTACACGGCTCGTTACTCGTCTGCACCTTGCCAGCAAAGCACCTTACCGAACCCAACTCGTCTCGGTGATGAAGTCCTGCGTTTAATCCAGAAAATCTTAAACCAGCGCAATCGCTTCAGTTATGCCAGTTTAGCTAGAATCTTCCTTAATCAAACTCAACAGATTCGCTACAAACTTTTTAAACAAAGCCTTCTTAATTATTTATTATTCTCTCTAGGTGATCAAGATTTAACTGAGACAATCAAGACCCAGCTTGCTTCTGTGTTAAACACTCTCTACCAATCCTACGAGAACCAGCCTTGGGATAATTGCCTGCTCCTGAGAACTTGTAATCGCGTCATTGAATATTTGACAACAGTCGATGGAAAAAATCCTTCTCTACTATTCATTTTATTGGCAACTCAAGGAAAGTCTTTAACGTTAGCAACTCTTCTGCTCAAAATTATTTTGATTTGTCCGTCAAGTCACACTCATTTGGAATGCTGTCTTGCTCAACTCATTCAGAATTATCAATGCCAGTCAGAATCCGAGTGCCAGTGGCTAACGAATTTTTTAGAAGTTATCCAGCTGACATTAACAATCTATGCCGAAGACGTGCGATACGATTTGGTAAATATGTCAGACTGTCAACCAGAGACCAATGGCAACGAAAAGGGAAATTTCTATCGAATTTTTTCTCAAATAAAAGGTGAAGCCAAAAAATTAAAAGAGCGGCTGAATAGCCTGTCTGAATTGATTCATCGAGACAACTTAACTGGAGAAAAGACAAGTGTTGTGAGAGCTTGAACTGGCAGCGTTAGCATGAAGTACATTTGCCTGTTACGCATTCTAAACTTCCCTTAAGATAGATGCGATAACTTCTTTAGCTTTGTTAGTATAAAAAAGCAGTTTGCGTAGCGTTCTTCGTAGGAGTAGGCAAGAGGCAAAAGGCAAAAGGAAAGAAAGTTTGTACAGTAAGTTTTTTAACCTTTTTCAACTGAATAGTTATTTTCGCCATGCTGCACTAGGGTGCCCCATCCCCTTCTACCAAACAAACGCCTGTTAACGTTTGCGCGGCATTTTTTCCTAGGAACTTCTGGTAGCCCATAGCAGAGCGTAGCCCAGGGTAGCGATCGCATCAGTGAATCGCAAACAGGGTGGAGCGAGTACCAACCCTGGTGAACTGTGCCTAAGATCACAGGCAATAAGTAATTCTGCTCACCCAAAGCTAGGACACCTGTCATCACCTCAAGCACTTTTCAATCACTCAGCATAGTTAAGAAATCCTGGATACTGTTTGGGTGCAAGTTTCCAACTGTGGTATGGTATCTGCAAGCGTCCTGCCTCAACTCACTACTAAACATCCTCTAGTTCTGAGTCTAGAGCAAAGTCTGGTGAGCCTACCTAAGGAACCTTCCAGTGCAAGATTAGATAAATTGAACAGATCGGCACAAAATCTTTCTCTTTCACAAGCGCAGGATTTGATCTGCCAGTTTTTTCTGGAAGCACTCAAACAACAGTCTCCTGAGTTGGTTTTACAGAACTTTAAGCATTTATTTATTCAGCCAACAGAAGCTATCAACTCAACACCTCGCCACGCTCTAGGCTTCATTATTGCTTCAGGCTCCGAAGAAACCTTCATTCATACATCTAAACGCTCACTTTATATTCTCGTTAACAACTGGAGTGCGGCAAGGCAGCAAAAGTATGTACAGCAATTAGTGCAACTGCTTTCAACTTCGCTGAACACTCAAACAATATGTACTGTTACTCTTAAACGCCTGACACTGTGGCGACGCAACTTTGTCAACAGCCAAGATTACCAAGAGCTGAAGCTATTTGCTGGCAAATATGAAAATCGTAATCAAGAACACTGGAGCCATCGCTACAGCTCTTACCTACTAGTTTCTCAAGCCGTCGATGTGAGAAAGCCACTAGAGCAGCAAGAAGCAGCACGAACCTATTCCAAACAACTCAAAGAGCGATTCAAGTATGA
>NZ_DATNPA010000543.1:0-14093 GCF_036703385.1 Allocoleopsis sp.
TTTATTCGTGAGTATTTGTAATCCGGCGGCAGGTTTAGACCGCACAGAAATTCTCTGGGACACCTGGGGTGTACCCCATATTTATGGAAAAAGCGATCGCGAACTCTTCCAGGCGTTTGGTTGGGCACAAATGCAGAGTCATGGTGACTTAATTTTGCGACTATACGGTCAAGCGCGGGGACAGGCGGCTGAGTATTTTGGTGAAAATTACCTCGATTCGGACAAATATGTCAGAACGATGGGGATTCCGGGTCGGGCAAGGGAATGGTATCAGGCACAGCACCCGACGATGCGCGGATATCTGGATGCCTTTGCGGCTGGCATGAATGCTTATGCCAAGGAACACCCCGACCAAATTAACAATGAAGTCAAATCGGTGCTGCCGGTGGATGGGGTGGATGTGCTGGCTCACGCCCAGCGCGTGATTCATTTTAACTTTATGATTAGCCCGCAAGAGGTGGAGAATATCAGTTCTCGCCCAAGTTCAGCGGGTTCCAATGCTTGGGCAATAGCACCCTCTAAATCGGCAAGTGGCAACGCGATGCTACTGGCTAACCCACACTTACCGTGGTCAGACTTTTATCTGTGGTATGAAGCACAGTTAACCACACCAGAGATTGATACTTACGGAGTTACCCTGGTGGGAATGCCCGTACTTGCGATCGCATTTAACGATCATCTCGGTTGGAGTTTGACCGTTAATACCCATGATGGCTGGGACGCTTACGCACTAACCCTAGCAGAAGGAGGGTACCGTTGGGATGGAACAATTCGCCCCTTTGAGTCGGAAACACAAACCCTAAAAGTCAAGCAGGCAGATGGCACACTACGGGAAGAAAAGTTAGTTGTGCAGCGATCAATTCATGGCCCAGTGGTGACGCAAAAAGATGGTAAAGCGGTTGCTGTGCGAGTGGTTGGACTCGATCAGCCAAATATTGTCGAACAATTGTGGGATATGGCAAAGAGCAGCCAGTTAAGCGACTTTGAAGCCGCCTTAAGCCGCTTGCAGTTGCCGATGTTTAATATCCTCTACGCTGACCGGAATGGTCATATCCTATATGTCTTCAACGGTCAGGTGCCGATACACCCGAAAGGAGATTGGAAGTACTGGCAGGGCGTTGTTCCCGGTGACACGTCGGCAACACTGTGGGCGAAAACCCACCCCTACCAAGACTTACCCCGTGTCTTCGATCCCCCTAGTGGCTGGTTGCAAAATGCCAACGACCCACCCTGGACAGTCACATTTCCCCAAGCACTCAATCCCAACAATTATCCCCCCGATATCGCACCTCGTTTCATGCATTGGCGGGCGCAGCGTTCAGCCAAAATGCTGATGGAGCATGAAAAAATTAGCTTTGACCAGATGATTGCCGATAAGTTCTCCTCCCGCATGGAGTTGGCAGATCGAGTATTAGATGACTTAATCCAAGCCGCACGGCGATCGGGTAGCGACTTAGCCAAGCAAGCGGCTGATGTTTTGCAAGCTTGGGATCGCAAGGCAGATACCGACAGTCGAGGTGCAGCACTCTTCGCCGCATGGGTACGAACAATGCCAGCTAGCAATTGGTATGCCAATCCTTGGAACGAAAACTCTCCCCTCACAACACCCAACGGATTAGCTGACCCCGAAGGTGCCGTAAAGGTACTGGAAACCGCAGCCGCAACGGTAAAATTGCTCTACGGAGCACTGGATGTACCGTGGGGCAAGGTTGCTCGGCTACGCTTTGGTAAGGTGGACTTGCCTGCTAGGGGTGGCCCAGGGATGTTCGGCATATTCCGGGTGATCGATTTGATGCCGTCTTCAGCAGATGGCAGCTTCCAAGCCTTTGCTGGGGATACTTACATTGCAGCCATTGAGTTTTCTAATCCCATCCGAGCAAAAGTCCTAAACACTTACGGCAATGCAACGCAACCGGGTTCACCCCACGTTGGCGATCAACTCGCCTTGTATGTTCGCAATGAAATGCGACCCGTTTGGCGCACCCGCAAGGAAATAGAAGCTCACTTGGAATCGCACCAAGTCTTTTAGAAAGAGAAAATAAAGAGATAAAAAGGGTTATGATGCGAATTTGGTCTCAGTCATCACCTTACAGGAGGATTTTTCGTAGGAGCAACCTAGGATGGGTTCTATCTCTCATGATTTTGTGCTCTGGGTCGTCATCTCTGTTAAGCCTGTATGGATTTTTCAATCGAAATAATTTAAGCATGTCTAGAATTGATTTTTTCAAGCGAATAATTGGATGGAGTTTAGGTTTTATACTCCTAATCGGTGTTTTTGCACCAACGGCTGAAGCTGGACGTTATGTGTTGAATCAAACTCCTCAAACCATAAAAAGTTATTTTGGAGCGCCTGCGAAACAAATCCTGACTGCCAAGGGAATTACTTACGTATACTCGCCCGCAGGATTTCGCCGTCTGTTTCCTGACAATTCCCAAAGTGTCTTTAAAGTTAATTTTGTTAAGAACCGAGTTCAAAATATCATTCTTGAGACAGATTTTAGTAAAAAATTAACTAATTTTATGGATGACATTAAAATAAATTTTTCAAGATTTTATAACTATATTTTTGGTTATAAACCTTCAGTTTGGAAACAACTGTCCTCAAAGTTTAGTGGGAATGAAACTATATACGATTACGAGTATTGTTTAGGGGATGGAGTTGCTACCCAATTTAGTATGGGCGGTGCGGATCAGAATGTTTTGGGAGGAGAGGCGACTTTTTACTACGATACCCACTGTGAACCCCCATACTAATTTTTACCAAGAAAGTGACCAGGACTCGCATCCCCAGTTTTTGAGTTGCTTCATTTAGTCTTCGTTCTGAAGCTCATTAGTCATTTGTACAAGATGCCTTAGTCACTAATGACACTTGCCTCTCTCCTACTTCAGCCGGATGATGAGTTAAGCTCAGAAGTCACATTGGCACTTGAAGACTAGATTGGTTTATTTTCCCACCTATTCTCCGCCAAGAGGCAGCCTTGATAACGCCACGAGTATTCATTGGCTCCCTGATTTTTGAAGGAGTCGCAAGGTTTCGCAGTGGCTCGGAACATCTAGTTTTGGATTGCTCTTGTTCCCTCAACCTCGCTTGATTGGATAGTAGGAAGGCTCTGACAACCTCTGTTAAGTCGGTGAAACAGAGGGTTTTGAAAATATAGGCGATCGCACCTAAGTTTATAGCTTGGTCTTTCTTGTCAACATCACTAATCACCACAACTGGTATATGCATCAGTTCCGGCTGTCGCTTTATCCATGATAGTAAGCAAAGTCCCGAAAAATGAGGCATAGAGATACCGATGAGTATCAACATCGGTAGTGAAGAGCGCTTTTGATTGGTATCATTTTTTTTACCTTTAAGGTATTTGATTGCCTCTTCTTTTTGTTGTACTACTTCAACAGCAACAGCTAGCGTAGAGTATTGACTAACAGGCGATAAAATAGGGTAATAAAGGTCTATTTGATTTAAGTTTGAAGGGCGGCATTCAGCTGTATTTTTAACCGAACTCGACCACTCGCCAATTAAGTTAGTTTTATTAAGAAAACGCTGGTCAAGGGCACGTTTAATCAGAAATTGGTCGTCTGAATTCTCTTCAACTAACAGAATTGTATGGTTCATGCACACCCTCAGCGACGAGATGATTATGTATAATTCAACACAAATGACTAATAAATTAAGATGAGTTATCGCAACGTCCTTCTGTAGACTAAAGGTTGTTTTTGTCGCTAACCTCTGTTTAAAGAAAGAGTTTAATGTTACGTTATGGAGTAATTCTCTATACGCAGCGATCGCAACAATGTTCTCAAGCCATGCGCTAGAGTCAGGACGTGAACAACTCCAACAGCTGACTTAACCAAGTGATTATGAGGAAAACATTGAGTGGATTTGGATTGCTGGCAGGGGCAACTTATCCGTTTCGAGTCCTGGCGGTTTTTAGGCGCACACCTCGTTTATGGAGCTATGTTGCAGTACCGATTCTGATGAATGTTATCGTCGGTATTGCCCTCTATGCAGGATTACTTTTCTTTGGTTGGGACAGCGTTACCCATTTAATGGACAGTCTGACTCATTGGGTAGACTCCCTGATTACTAGCCTTCCTAGATGGCTGGGTATTTTAGATTATTTAATTATTGGTATTAGCTGGTTGCTGCGCTTGTTGTTAGTTCTAGGCTTACTGCTGTTTACTGGCTTTTTGTTGGTGCAATTTGGCGTGTTGCTGGGTGCGCCGTGGTATGGTCAACTCTCTGAGCAGTTGGAGGAACTCCGCACAGGTCAGCTGCATATAGTAGAAGTGGGGATTGTTCGGGATATCGGGCGAGCCATTCTCTTTGAGTTGAAAAAACTGGTGCTAGCGGCGGGAGTGGGAATCGTGTTGCTGCTGCTGAACTTACTGCCGGGAATCGGAACGTTAGTAGCGACAATTGGTGGCATTGCACTGGCGACAACCATTGTCTGCCTCGACTTTCTTGATGCGCCCTTAGAACGCCGACGCCTCCCCTTTCGGGAGAAATTAAGGATTGTGTTTCGGAGTTTACCGGCTAGTGCTAGCTTTGGTTTGGTTTGTTTCGGGCTAGTGAGTGTACCGTTGTTGAATCTTCTAACGATTCCGCTGTGTGTAGCATCTGGAACGCTATTTTTTTGCGATCGCGTTTTATAACCAAATCCGGGTTGACTACCCCCTTTATTAAGCAGGATCATCTTCCTCATATGTGATCGCAAAAACAGGATGAACTCAAACTTGTGGACAAACAAGGGTAAAAGTTAGTGATTTTCAATAAATCCAGCTTCTTGAGAAGAGCAAAGCACATGAGACAAGCTTACTTTCAGAGAACCTTCAAAAAGCAATACTTTAGTCAGTTGACATTTTTTTAATAAGCAAATTTAGTACGAACCCGTAATTTTGTAGCTTGCTCGCAGATCTTGCTGTTGGTGACCTGAATGTCGAAATCAGGAGATCGCGGCGATCTTCTTCAAGACTATTTTTCAGAAAAAACGGCTGGAGTCCCCCGGAGTGTAGAGTCGGGAGGTTCATCCGCCATCCTTATTTGAGTGAAGCGATTTTTTTGTAGCGACTGTGTGAAGTAGAAGTAGCGATCGCAGAAATTATTGATGATACTGCCAAGCCTTGCTGCTGCATCTGCGATAGGAATTGATATGTCAACTCTACCAATGCTGAGATGTTGAGGTGTATCCTCTCCCACTGCGTAGCTAGCGAACTCCTGCTGAAGGAGCCATAGTCTCCAAATCCCACCTTGTTGATGAGTCAGTCGATGGGCAGGTTTTTTTGAGATATAGCTTCAAATATGCTGGTGGCAGTGCTATATCTCCGGACAGTTTTTTCCGGAGGCTGGAAGCCTCGAGCTGTCGTTTCTGCTAGGAGTATTAACGCATATTTTCTCGTTTGGCATCACCCCATCATAAGATTTTGTCCGGATTATTCTTTATATTCTATGAATCTTAACAAAGCAGGGAGGGAGAAAGTGGCGAGTTGAGAAAAAATAGTCCATTATGGAGTTGACATAAGGTTTTGGACAAGATATATTTTCCCAGGCAAATTTTAATCAGCGCCCAATCTATTTCTCGTTTCATGACTTACTTTAGACCCGATATCAACGCCATGTCCGGTTATGTGCCTGGTGAGCAGCCGCCACCAGGCACACAGGTGATTAAGTTGAATACAAATGAGAATCCCTATCCTCCATCACCTGAGGCGTTGAAGGTGCTACGGGAACTAGAAGGAGAACTTTTGCGCCGCTATCCCGATCCGATGGCAGGTGCTTTCCGCGAAGCTGCCAGCCAAGTTTTGGGAGTGCCTGCCGACTGGATTCTGGTGGGCAACGGTAGCGATGATATCTTGACGATGATTATCCGTGCCTGTTGTGGACCAGGACGAGGTGTCGTCTATCCCATGCCAACTTATGTGCTCTATCGCACTCTGACACAGATCCAGGGAGCAGAATTTGTAGAAGTTCCCTATCAGGAAGACTACACTCTACCCGTTGAGCAGTTGATTGAGGCTCAAGGTGCAGTCACCTTTGTTGCTTCTCCCAATAGTCCATCTGGCACGGTTGCATCCGTGGAACAGTTGAAGGAATTGGCAACGCAGATATCAGGCGTCCTTGCGATCGATGAGGCGTATGTAGATTTTGCGGAAACAGATGCTCTGGAAGTAGCCAAAAAGTACGACAACGTGATTATCTTGAGAACACTCTCGAAGGGGTATTCATTAGCTGGATTGAGATTAGGCTTTGGCGTGGCTAACCCAGCACTACTAGAAGGATTGATTAAGGTCAAAGACAGCTATAACGTGGATGCTGTCGCTTGTGCAGTGGGTGCCGCTGCGATCGCGGATCAACATCACAAAAATATCAACGCCCAAAAGATTAAAGCTTCACGTACCCAGATGGCAGATTCCCTCAAGCAATTGGGGTTTCACGTCTTGCCATCACAAGCTAACTTTTTATTGGCGCAGTACCCTGGGGGTAATGCAGAATTTCTTTACAAAAGTCTTAAGGAAAGGGGAATCTTGGTTCGATACTTCAACCAGTCCCGGCTAACGGATAAGTTACGCATCACGGTTGGGACACCGGAGCAGAATGAAGCTCTAATTAAGCTGCTGAGTGAAATTCTTACAGGGGAGATATCCAAATCCGTTAGTCCTACTAGATCCTAACTGAGCAGTTCTATTTGATTTGTGAAACGAAACAGCCTTTTTTATTTCCATGCATCGCTCCAAGGCAAAGCGGATGCATAAGGAAAGCATGAAAGGCTTTCATGAATCAATTTAGAATTGCTCTAGCTTTGACACTTGCTTTCAGAGCGCTTATGAGAGCGTGAGAGTAGGGAAAAGGTTTCGTTGTAAGATCTCACGGCTGTTCCTTCATTCACTACGACCCATTCCTAAATTTTTGACGGCTACAACTTAAAAAGCAGACTCAGCCATTAGACTGACAAAATCGGTGGGAGATTAAGCTTTTTTTCAAGTTTTTGAACTTAAGCAAAGAATTTCAATTCAAGGTTAAAGTTAAGCTGAGAGAGTCAAGAGATTAGATATTTAGATAAAGAGTTTTTGAAAAAAGCTCATACATTAGTTTTATTTATTTGATGCCGTAAAATATTCTCTATTAATAAAATAATCGAGGAAAAAATAGTTAATTTACCCTGCTAAAATTGTTATCCTGTTTGTTATAAAAGGCTTTTAAGAATAATTTATAATAAGCCTCAAAAATCGTCAATATCTTCATCTCAACTTTATTGCAATCTCCTACTCAAATAAGATATTTTTAAAAGTGGGATGTATATTCATCCCTTATCAAAAGGATAAAACACTATCCTAAATTAAGGGTTGCCTCATTCAAATCGTCAAACTCGGTCAGAGTGGGTCTGGAACAGATAGCAGTAATGTTTTACCTCCACAGGTTACTAAAGGGTGCATCCAGTAGTGTGTGAGCTTTCGCCTTGAGTACGCTTATACTAAAGAAACAAGCCAAAACAAGAAAAAAGTATTTGAATATTTCTCTTTGGCCTGTCCTCTTAGAATTTCAGGAAAGTGCAGAACCAGGAAATTGCAATCTACTAACTGAAGACTTCGGTTCTGCTAGCTAGTACTCCAAACTTTTCATCAGGGGCTAAAAAATATCCGGACGGCTGAATGTTTTAATGGTTATTTGTAAAGGTGAAGCATTCCTAGACAAAAACCTGGAAAAGATTCTAAAAGCCTTCTGCCCTAATTGTGGGCTTCATCAAAGCTCTTTTCAAAACGCCCTTCTGCTCTGGCTAGAGTGACAAAACAGATAGGTGCACTCCCAATTGCAAGGACACAGTTAAAGCAAGCCTATAAACCTCATTTCGCACTTACCTCAGAGGCTACGTTTACCAAATTGGAACGTACCCGAAAAGATAAGACGTTAGTTCCCCTGCTCATCAAGTTTACAAGTGACAGATGAAGCAGGTTTCTGGAATCTACCGTTTGCCTAAGTTTGGCTCGACAAGATGATTGAAAAGGTCAGACCTGTCCAGCAAGTCTTCTTACAGTCACTAGAGCTGATTGACCGACAAATTTCCTAAAGCTATTGTCTAGAGAGCCTTCTAAAATTATGTCGATTTTGACACTGACATTGTTCCCTTGGCTAGAGTTCAGGAAACGCGATAATTGTTCGCCTTGAAGGTTATTACTCTTTGATCTAAGCATTCTCTTAAGACCTTGTCTAAGAAGCCTTCTAAGATTATGTCGATTTTGATGCTGAAATTGTTCCCTTGACTAGAGTTCAGGAAACCTAATAACTGTTGCTTCTGAATTTTTCAATCAAATAAGGTGCTAGAGACTATGAGCATCTTCAATTTTGTCCTTGTTGTCCTTTCCATTGCACTAATCATCTATTTCGTTGCACTAGCCATCACCTGTCATGAAAAAACTAAAAATCCTTATGCTCGGTCCTAGCTTGGAAGAAAAGGGTGGAATGGGCTCCGTAGAAAGCCTTATCCTCGATAGTTCTCCGGTTGAGCTTCAGATTCAACACCTGACTACTTGGGATGGGGAACCCAGCAGGCAATCAAGCCTACATCGATTAAAAGTATTTACATGGGCGCTGATAATTTTTCTGGGTAAATTATTACAACGTCAAGTTGATGTCATTCATATTCATTTCTCTGAACGGGGAAGCGCTTTGCGAATGTCTATCCTAACTCTAATAGCTATGGCATTTCGCAAACCTGTAATTACGCACGCTCATGGCTGTGAGTTTCACACCTTTCACGATGAGCTGCCTCAAGGGATGAAACAAGTGTTGAATTGGATATTGCAAAGATGCACTTACTTGATTGCCTTGTCAGAGAGTTGGAAAGACTTCTACATAAATAATTGTGACTTGACAGCAGAACAGGTTGTGGTACTTCCTAATCCCGTAGAAATTCCTGAAAATGTTCCTGAGCGAAGCAATTCCCACAAGAAGATTAATATTGTATTTCTTGGACGCATTGGCAAACGAAAGGGAGTCTTTGATTTACTGGAAGCTTATGCAAAGGTGGCTCCTGAACAGAGAAAAAAATCAGAACTCATTCTGGCAGGAATTGGGCAAGTGGAGCAAGCCAATCACTTAGCTGAAAGGCTATATTTAAAGGAGCATGTTGCTTTTGCTGGGTGGGTAGATTCGGCTAAGCGTAGTGAGTTGTTATCTCAAGCTGATGTATTCTTGCTGCCTTCTTATAATGAAGGTCTACCAATGGCGTTACTTGAGGCGATGAGTTGGGGATTACCAGTGATTACTACGCCAGTGGGAGGAATTCCTGAAGTAATTACTCACAATGAAACTGGTTTGTTAGTGAACCCAGGTGATGTGCAGCAGTTAGCAGAAGCATTGCAATCTTTGATTGAAAATGAGTCCTTAAGATTAGAACTAGGAAGTGCTGCTAGGCAACGAGTAGCTCCCCTGGATGTAAAAATCTACAGTCGCTCTCTATCCGAACTCTATTTCTCATCATTAGGAACGAATCAAACTCGGAATTTTGAGCCGACGTTGACGGGTGCAGTTACAAACAGCCGCTGCCAATAGGAGGAAGATATAAGGGCGCGGAGGTTAGGATTTTAATTCTCCGCGTCATCTTGAACTAACGGATGATAACTGCATTTTTTACTGGCTGAGATAAGTATATATAGTTACTTCTTTTGAGGTTTCATGGAATACAAAGAGTATTCAGAAGACATCGACTTACAGAAATACTGGCTAATCCTTAAACGGCATTGGCTACAGAGCGCGGTTGTTTGGGGTACTACTGTCGCCCTAGCTACCTGCCTAGGGTTCTCACAAAAACCTACTTATGAAGCCACTGGCAAGCTTCGGTTTAAGAAGCAAAATACAACATCTGCTTTAGTCACTGAAGCGGGTGATAAAATTGGTCAGTTGGATGCTTTAAATAGCAAAGATACACCTCTTGATACAGAAGCGGAGGTGATTCAATCGGCACCGATTGTGAATCAGACAATTTCTGAATTAAATCTAAAAGATAAAAAAGGAGAATCTGTAACTTATGACAGTTTCCTTAAGAGCCTTAAGGTGAAAACTGTACGGGGGACAGATGTCTTGGGGATTTCTTATAAAAGTAGCGATCGCAAAGAGGCGATCGCCGTAGTGAATAGGCTCATACAAATCTATTTAAAGACCAATATCCTGTCTAACCGAGCTGAAGCAGCAGCCGCTGGAAAATTTATTAATGGTCAGTTACCTAAAGTTGAGGAAACTGTTCGTCAAGCCGACGCAGAAGTACGTATCTTTAAACAGCGAAATAATATCGCAAACCTTGAAGAGGAAACTAAAGCGACTGTAGCAGCTCTTGATAACTTAGATCGGCAAATTGCAAGCACTCAGACTGAAATTGAAAAATTAACGGGGCGAACTACAGAACTACAGAAAAAAATGAGGATGACTGCTGAGGAAGCTTTGGCTAATAATTCTCTGAATCAATCTGTTGCCGTTCAGCAGGCATTTGAAAATCTAAAACAGGTAGAAGATAAGCTAGCCATTGAACGTACTCGTTTTCTGGAAGATAACCCCATTATTATTAACTTAAAGAGTAAACAAGCAGCTCTTAAGGCTATTTTAGAGCAACGAACAAAGCAGGTTCTTGGTGACCAGAAACAAGTTTCTTATGAGAGCCTTCAGAAAAGTGATGAGAAAATGGGCGGAAAGCTTCAGGAAAGCCTAACGGAAAGCTTAGTCAGTTCAGAAGCGGAAAGTAAAGCTTTAATCAATCAGCTAGCATCTCTCATCCGTAACCGAGAGGCTTATAGACAACGGCTCAAGGACTTACCCCAACTGGAGCAGACTCAGCGGGAATTACAGCGGAAACTAGAGGCAGCCCAAGCGAACTACCAACTTCTCCTAAAAAATCGAGGACAAGTACAGCTTGCTGAAAATCAAAATGTAGGTAATGCTCAAATTGTCAGTCCTGCTGTAAGTCCAAAGTCTGCTGGTTCTAGCAGCAAAAAGATGCTTATAGTAGCAGGTATTGTGGTAGGAAGTCTACTGTATGTAGTCACTGCATTTATCCTGGAGCTGAGTGATCGCTCTATTAAAACGACCAAAGAAATACGAAAAATTTTCAGGTATACACTGCTAGGAATGATTCCTCTTCCCCGCAAAAAAGTCTCGTTGACTGGGATGAAGCCGGAAGGAAATTCACCGGAACAGGAAGTTAGAAACTTACCTCATTCAATCATTAGTGAAGCTTACAGGATGCTTCAGGCAAACCTGAGATTCCTCAGCCCTGACCGAGAATTGAAGGTGATTGTAGTGACTAGTTCTGTTCCTAAAGAAGGCAAGTCTACAGTCTCAACCAATTTAGCTGTTGCGATCGCTCAACTTGGCAGTCGAGTTTTGTTGATTGACGCAGATCTGCATCATCCCCAGCAACATCATATTTGGGAGCTGACGAATGAGGTAGGACTGAGTGAGGTCATCGTTGGTCAAACGGAATTGAAGAAAGCTGTCAAACAAGTCATGCCTCACCTGGATATCCTTCCTTCTGGAGTTATCCCGCCTAATTCTTTGGCTCTGCTTGGCTCTCAGCGGATGAATTCATTAATTGAGGATTTTTCCAGTATGTATGATTTCGTGATCGTTGATACATCTCCTCTTCTATTGGTCGCCGATGCTCTAAGTTTAAGCAAAATGACTGATGGAATTTTACTGGTGTCCCGACCTGGAGTAATTGATAAAGTCAGTGCTAAAGCTACTCAAGAACTTTTGGCACAATCGGGTCAAAAAGTTTTAGGCTTAGTTGTTAATGGTGTAATGGTTGAGAACGAACCTGATAGTTATTTCCATCATGCTAGAGCCTACTCGGGTGATGATACCAAGCAGCCTTTGAGTTCTATTTTTAAATCTTAGTTTTTCAGGAACTATTTTAGATATTTAGCTTTTACCTGACATCAAGCAAGCTAAAAACTAAGAAATTACTGCTGATGCAGATAAGCTTCTAATGCCAAATTTATTGAATTGCTATAAAACTTCCATTCGCTCCTTCTTAGCGAAAGGACTACCAAGAGGGTCGCAGCTGTAGGGCAAAGTTAATTATCCTTTAAGATCATGCTAAAAAACGTTAGTGTAGCACTTGAAAACCTCAGTCCTAATCTGCGTAAGGTTATCAACAACATCGGTTGGTTACTGACTGAGCGGGTCTTGCGAATGGCTATAGGTTTTTTCGTACTTGCTTGGATGGCGCGTTATCTGGGAGCCAATAATTTTGGTCTACTCAACTATGCGATCGCATTTTATTCGATGTTTTCTGTCATTACTCAATTGGGTTTAAACCAGATTGTAGTACGCGATCTTGTGAGTGAACCATCTTTTAAAGATGAAATCCTGGGCACCGCTTTTTTTCTGAGGCTGGCTAGTGGAATCGCGGCTTTTTTGTTAGCAATTGCAAGCATTTTTTTGTTACGCCCTAATGACCCACTGGGTCGCACTTTAGTAGTAATTATTTCAGCTAGCTCACTTGTGCAGGAATTTAATGTCACAGACTTTTGGTTCCAGTCGCAGGTTAAGTCAAAATATGCGGTTTGGGCAAGAAACATAGCTTTCATTATCCTGACATTTGTCAGAATTAGCTTGATCCAGACTCAGGCTTCCGTCATTGCATTTGGTTGGGTCGTCTTAGCAGAAACAATTGTAACTGCCATTGGATTATTAATCGCCTATCAAGGAACTGGGCAAAAAATCCAGGCATGGCGTGGCAACTGGCAACGTGCCCAGAGGATGTTGAAGGTAAGCTGGCCCCTAATATTTTCCAACATCGCCATCATTATTTATTTATACGTCGATCAAGTAATGCTGGGGCAATTAGCTGATAATAAGGCTGTTGGTATTTATGCAGTAGCCGTGCGTTTATCCGAGGTTTGGCCTTTTACCGCTACTGCCATTGTCACATCAGTAGCTCCTTCCATCATCGAAGCCAAGAAAGTAAGCGAGAAGCTGTACTATGAAAGAATTCAAAGGCTTTGTAATTTGCTAGCATTAATAGTCTATGCTATAGCCATTCCTCTAACTTTTTTATCGACCCCTCTAGTTGTTCTAGTATTCGGTCAACAGTATGCTCCTGCTGGACTAATCTTGTCAATTCATATCTGGTCATCATTATTTGTTTTTTTGGGTTACGTCAAAGAGGTTTGGATAGCCACAGAGGAATTAACTGGATATTCTTTGGCTGCTAGCATTACTGGCGCTGTAGTGAATCTTGTACTCAATATATTGCTAATACCTAAATATCAGGGAATAGGTGCTGCAATAGCAACAGTTATTTCCTATGGTTGTGCGGATTATCTGATGTGCTTCCTCTATCCACCAGCTCGTAAGTTTGCTATGGTAATGACTAGAGCTATGGCATTTAATGGTATTAGTATGCTGAGCAAAAATAAAACTTGAGATGATTGAATAAAGTTTATATTTTGCTCAATTTTTATAAAGCTGTGTATTTGGAAATATTCAAATACTAAAAATTAGGAATCTACCAAGAGAGTAACCGTCAATAAGTAAAAAGTTGAGGTAGCCCAAATTGCTTAATAGCCCTTTAGTTAGCATCCTGATCAATAACTATAACTACGGTCATTTTCTTCCTGAAGCTATCGTTAGTGCTTTGAACCAGACTTACTCCAACGTTGAGGTAATTGTAGTAGATGACGGCTCTACTGATAATTCCCAAGAGATTATCAAAAGTTATGGAGATAAAATTATCCCAATTTTAAAGGAAAACGGCGGACAGGCGTCAGCTTTTAATACAGGATTTGCAGCGAGTCGGGGAGAAATCATCTGTTTTTTAGATTCTGACGATCTTTTTAAAGCTGAAAAAGCCGCCGAACTTGCCAATATTTTTGTCGAAAATCCTGATATTGGTTGGTGTTTTCATCCTTTAGAATTTTTGAGTACTCGCCCTGAAAAAATGAGTCAGCCCAGTTACACAGGTTCATCAGGAAAATATGATATAAGACCCTACATCAAGCGGGGTAAGTTAAAAGGTATATTGCCGTTCGACAGTCTTGCCACGTCTGGAATGTGTTTTAGGCGATCGCTCCTCCAGCAAATTCTTCCCATGCCTGAAGGA
>NZ_DATNPA010000544.1:0-2091 GCF_036703385.1 Allocoleopsis sp.
CCTGTGATCGAGCTATGGGGGAAGGGCGATTCCTAGGGAAAGCAATGCTTACGCATCGTTCACCCTCTTCTCTTCCATAACGATGAAACCAACCTAACTGTTCGGCATACGCCTTGGCAGTCGGAAATAGTCAGGATAAAGTCAGAAGAAAGTCGTAAAAAAGGTCAGATCGTCAGAACAGCTAGGCTTCGTCACTGCGCCTAAAAACTGGCTCAGGACTCCACACGGCTGGAGAAAGAACTAGCGTGATCTGCCTTGACGGCAGCGCTTGCGCGATCGCTCAACCCTAAATTGAAGTGAAAAGAAACGCGATCGCACGGTCAGCCAGAAAAAATTAAAATCCTTCTCAAGGAGGATGTAAATTATATATACATTACAGTAGGGAATCCAGAAAAACCCAGTAAATTTAGAAATTACGTCAAGATTACTGGTAATGACAGGACAAGAGGCACTCACCTTCGTCGATACATTTTTACGCTCTGCTAACCACAGCAAAAGACTCAATGACATTCAATCTGAAGTCTTTCTGCAAACTTGGGCAGGACTCTCCTACAAGGAGATTGCCCAGCAGTTAGGTTATCAACACGACTACATCAAACAAGTTGGTTCGCAACTGTGGCGAAGTCTCTCCCAAACCTTCGGCGAACCCGTCTCGAAGCGAAATGTTAAAGCCGTTTTGCGCCACTACCAACAGTCGCAAACCAATAGGGGCGAGTCCCTGTGCTTGCCCTTCACGCAAGATTGGAGTGAAGCCATTGATCTTTCCCGATTTTACGGTCGAAAAGAGGAACTGCAAACGCTAGAAACTTGGATTCTTGAGGACGGTTGCCGTGTGATTGCCCCACGCACCGCCCTTGGGGCGATCAGATTGTTGGACTTGGTGGGATGAATTGCCAACGCTTTTAACCATTGAATGCCTGAGGTGCCGCTCCCTTAGCCAGGAATATTGGAAATTGGGTCTAATTACGGGGTATCGGGCTTGTGGCTTAAGAGTTGAGAGAGTTGAGTTTGCAGCTTTTCTCGCAAGTGTTGGGCATTTCGGTAAGCTTGCGATCGCGTGATGCTCGGTGGTGCTGCCAATTGCTCTTGGTGAACTCTCAACGCTGTTCCCCCTTCAGAGGTGTCAGCCCTCATTGTCTTTTCTGACGCTACGTCCGTCCAAGATTCATACAAAGGCTGAACGTAATAACTCAAGCGGGTTCTCATCGCCCAAACCCCCATTGATGGAAACAGTAGAAAGACAAACATCAACGGTGAGATAGGCAGGAAGGGCAGGAAGACTCGCTTCGCCAATTTTTTGACATTAAACGCCAAAGGATGCAACGACTCACTGCCGAGGCAAATTACGGGCAGAATGGGAATGCGGTAGCGATCACTCAACTGAATAAAGCTAGGATGAAAGGTCTCCAACTGATAGCGTTTTGACCAACCTTTTCCAGGGCCATGTACGCCTTCGGGTGGATAAAGTAGGACGGTTTTGTGAGTGACTGCCGCTTCAAACTCATTCAGTTCTGCTCGAACACCCCCTAAAACCTGCGACCATCCAGGTGGTAGCCACCAAATCACCCAAGGATGTTCAAACAACGAAACACTCGCCAGTGGTTGCACAACCCATCCTCGTTTATGGCTTAAAAGATACGCCAATACAAGGAAGTCCCAAGGAAAACACATCCCCGCATGATTCATTGCCACAATCAAAGGCTCAGTCTGGGGCAGATTCTCTGTTTCGTGTAATTCAGCGCGAAAATAATATTTAACAATTGGTGCTAGGATTTCATCCCGGAAAGCGTTCTGATAGTTTGGCTCGAACTGAGTAGCCGACGAGCTGGGTAAACGGCAACCCAAACGTAACCAGCGCAGTAGCAAAGCCAGGTAAAATCCCCCCGGAATCAAAAATAATAGATATTCCAACCAATTCCAGCCATCTGGATAGGAATGATAATGTTGCCAATGGCGGTTAAACAAAATCAGCCAACCTGGAGGATACCAGAGGCAAAACCAATCAAACCAGGTAAATCGATAGGAATGAACTGAAGATTGCTGCATTCCGTTGGATAGTCAATTTGGCTAGTGTCCTATCATCATTGTGAA
>NZ_DATNPA010000545.1:0-20219 GCF_036703385.1 Allocoleopsis sp.
AAGCTGATGCAATCCACTCAAGATGGGTTCAACCGTCCCCAAGCTGCTGAGATGTTGTCTGAAATCGATATTAGTAGCCAAGAAGTTATCAGAATATTGGCTGACGAGCTACGCACTACCGAGGAGACAGCTTACGATAACCTTAGGAATATTGCCGATAGTTTAAAAACAGCTCTTAAAAATAATTTGTTTGTAGTAACCGTTTCGAGATTGAAGGATGTCTTACAAGAGCCGCTCAACATGAGTAATGATGGGGAGCGCTACTACTACTGCTACAAAGTCCTCTGGCACTGTGCCCAAAACATGACCTACCCAGCCTTCTATCAAGCTTGGCACCAACAAGAGGGAGTAGACAATACAACTACTCCCGACAGCCAAAGCCTCAACCAAGGTGACTTACCCCAAAGCCTTCAGAGTGCGATCGCCAACGACCCCCAGCTAAGCCAAATTATCCACCTAATTTGTATCGACGGCAGCCAATTCATAGAACCCGATCACCCCGCCGCCGAAATATACGACCAGATGCTTGACCAGAACTGCCCAGAGTGCGATAGAGTACCCGAAACAATGCCAGCACTCAAGCTGTATTGGAACTCCCTCAAGCGCAACAGCGATAAGCGGATGGTTTTGGTGTTTTACGCCTCGTCCACTGACACCACATCAGATGAGGGCACGACAATGTCGTGCCCCTACAGCTCGGCATTCCTTACAGTTTTGAGCAAATTCGGACGAGAGAATTTTGTTATCACATGGCAACGCTTTGACTACATCCCCCTGAAATTCTTTGCGCCGAGTCAGACAATTGAAGATGTGGTGAAATGGATACGGGAAAAGGTAATTGAGGAATGAGCGATCGCCTTAACTATCATCTGACTCCGAAAACAGAGATTCTAACTTACGGTATCCACTCACCACTCGGACAATTTCAATACCATCTTCAATCAAACGGTAAAGAATGATGTAACTATCGATGGGAACTCCACGTACTTCAGGAGCAATATCATCGTAACGGCGACCCATATTAGGAAAATCAACTAGAGTTCGACACTTTTCCCTAATTGATTCAACCAAACGTCTTGCAGCACTTGGGTTATCACGGGCAATATAGTTTCTAATGTCTCTCAAGTCTTGCTTAGCTTCCGGGCTAACAATGTAACGGTTCATTAATCAGACACCCTGGCTTGCTCAATTTCTTCAAGCAATTCTTTGAATACTTCTTCACCGTCAACCCCTTCTCCTCGATCAAGTTGTGAAATACCGACAGTTACTTTTTTACGGGTTTCCTCAACCCACTTTTCGTAATAGCGATCGCGTTCTTCTAGCAGTCGAAATGCCTCAGCAATTAACTCATCAATAGTTTCATACTTACCGCTGCGGAGCTTCTCTTGAATAAACTGTTCCTGTTCTGGTTTTAGGGAAATATTCATCATCCTAGTTCCTTCAAAAGGCTAACCAAATTTTCAGTAGTTAACGAGATGTTGATGGTTTGATACTTCTCTTGAAGCCAAAGATTCAGTTTCCCCTGCCGAATACTTCTCACTACAGAGTATTTGTTCCAGTACCTGCTGAAATTCCTGGATTGAGAGAATTGTGATCGCTTGTCGATGAAGCTGTTTGAGTACTGCTACATCCTTTAGGGTATTAATTACGTCGATCAACTCGGGTGGCACTTCTCTAAACCGCACTTCCAAGATGGTGATCGCATTTTCTCGGAGTGTTTCCAGCTTTGCATCCAGTTCAATCCGACTGAGAAAAGGCATTTGACTGTCCTCCTGATAAAGACTTAGTTCTCTTGTTTGAATTCCTGTTGAGTTCCTCTGGTAACACCATCATCCAGTCAGTGATCGCAAATCTACTGGAATGAATACGGGAAAAGGTAATCGAGGAATAAGCGATCGCCTTATTCCGTTTCTGCTGCTAAATGCTGTTCCAGTAGCTGCTGAAATTCTTCGATTGAGAGAATTGCGATCGCTTGCTTGAGAAGCTGTGTGAGTACTGATACATCCTGTAGGGTATTAATGACCTCTCTCAACTCTGGTAGCACTTCTCCAAACCGCACTTCCAAGATTGTAATTACATCATCTCGGCGTGTTTCCAGAATTCCCTCCTGCTTTGCATCCAGTTCAATTCGACTGAGTAAAGGCATTTGACTATCCTCCTGATAACGCGATAGTTCTTCTTTGAATTCCCGTTGCAACTCTTCCGGCAAAACCATCATTGTGTCAATTAACCGGAACAGCCGTACTATATCTTCTCTACTATATCCACGTTCAAACAGCCTCCTTACCAAGCTCCACTTCCACTGCTTCCGCTCTTGTGGCACTCCCCGTGTGGCTTTAGTCTTGAGATGAGCCATCACCATCACGGCAAACGGATTAGTGCTTTCCTCCAAAGACTGCCACTCAGTTTCATAGTCCAACAGCTTCGCCACTGGAAACCTCAGACTCAGTTCACAACCACCCAGAGCATACCCATAAAACGAGGGACGCCAAGAAGCGCGTTCATCTCCCAAAACAGCCAAGCTAATTACAGGCTTGCGATAGCGATCAAAACAACGGTAATGGTAGATATACATCCGCTCGGCAAAGTCTGACTCTTCCTGACTTTGCACCTCAATATGCACCAAAACCCAAGCCTCTTCGCCTCCCAGTTGCCAAACCTTGAACAACTTATCAGCTAGACGCTTCCCCACCTCAGCCTCTGGCACAATCTGTTGCAATTCCTTATCCAGGGATTCAGTAGGGCGATTCCAGTCAATCACTGCATGAGCATCAGGAAAAAACAACGCCAAAAACGCTTCAAAATATTGCTCTAGCGCTTCTTTCCAAGGGTTATCATAGTCAGCCTGGGGTTCGTTCAATTTCTGCCTCTATCCTCACGCCTACACGGGCTTAGCATTTTTCTGCCTGTGTTAGTTTTTCACGGAATAGTTGGCTGAAAAATATCACTATGCTATTGACTTATAATCTAACCTGTGCATCTGATTCATACTCAAAGTCTATGAGGAAAGACTGCCAAGGCAGGCGATCGCTGATGTGGTGGCGTGGATACGAGCGAAGGTAATGGAGGAATATGCGATCGCTTCACCCAATAAAGGAATAGGCGATCGCAACTGATAGATGCAAGCTCTGATTTTAAGCCGCAACCTGAGGTGTCCTAACCGATACGGATGCAGGTTGGGTCAGCAGTTTGGTATAAAGAGCGCTGAGTGTTGCTCCCACACTATCCCAGCTAAACGCAATTTCCACCCGTTGCCGTCCCGTTTGCCCTAGCTGATTCGCCCACTCTGGATTCGCCAAAATCCGGTCAATCGCTGTAGCAAACGCCTCTTCATCCTTAGGAGGCACCAGTAAACCCGTTACCTCCGGCACTACGGTAAACTGCAACCCTCCAACCTTGCTGGCAACGACAGGAATTCCACTTGCCATCGCCTCCAGCGTTACTAAACCAAAGGGTTCGTAGTGACTGGGGATGACGCAGACATCGGCAGCCGCATAGTAGAGATGCAAGTTAGGATTACCTAGTTGTCCTAGGAAAGTCGTGATGTCGCTCAGTCCCAGTTTATTCACAATCCCTTCAATGCGATCGCGCTCAATCCCATCACTTTGTCCCGCACGACTGCCACCACCGATCATTAACTGCAAATTCGCCTCACCTCGCAAACTAGATTTTGCCACCGCTCGCACCAGCGTTTCAATTCCTTTGCGCGGATCGAAGCGACCTACATAAAATACCACCTTGGCATCCGGTGCAATTCCTAACTGTTGCCGCGCTTCCTCCCGCTTAACGCCACCAAACCGGTCTATATCCGTACCGCAGGGAACGATTTCAATCGCTCCTTTTGCAGAAACCAAACGCCGCATGTGTCCCGCTTCTTGAGGAGACGTAGCGATAATGCGATCGGCTGTCTCCAAACAAGCCTTTTCTGTCGCTAATCGTGTAGATGCGATCGGGGGAAGATTATTCGTTGTCCGATACTTAATTGCCCCCAATGAGTGATAAGTATGCAAATGAATCAAGGATTGGTGTTTCCGCAATTTTATCCCCACCCAAGAGGACAACCAGTAATTGGTATGAACCAGGGAATACTCAAATCCTTCCCGCTGCTGAAATGCTAAGAATTTTCGGACAAACTCTGGCAAATAAACAAAGACTTCATCTCGATGAATAAACTTAGCTGGGCCAGCTGTTAACCGGATTGTCCGGCAATTGGGAAAATGCTGCACTATAGCGGGGTCATCAGGGCTGCTGCGACGGGCAAACATATCCACTTGCCATCCGAGCCGAGCTAGAGCAAACCCAACTTCACGCACGTATACATTTTGTCCGCCGGCTTCTTCCTTACCGATTTCCACAGCTGGATCGCCAGTAACAGAAATTAAAGCAATGCGATTTTTTTCAGGGAGATACATTGTTTGTTTTCACCTCATGACTGGCTGCCTCGCCCATGATTCATCACTAGAAGCACTATTTCCAGCTTCCAAACAGGCAAGGGCAAAGCGAATGAATAAAATTTTTAAAAGCAACGATACTGATGAGAGTCTGCACACCATGCAAAATCGCTGACTCTTCAGTTTCCTGTCAAGTACTGCGGAGTGTCTGAGGTTTATGGATGAATAACCTTCTTCTATCTTGCTCTTTTTTTAATAGAAAAGAGGTCAGATATAAGAACCAAATAAAGGGTTCAAGTCTACTCTTTTACCTCTTAAGTCGATAGTTACCAACTTAGAAGAGTAGATTAGGCTGACTTAATAAATCTGGTGGTAACTATTTAATATATTTAGATACTTCTGGCAAATCCTATATCCCAGTGTAGATTTTGCAACTCTCATAGCTTTATATTGATATATAGCAGTTTAACCATAAACTCATCTATAGTTCATGGTTGATAGAGCCATGAACCATGAACGTGTTAGCGTAGCGGGACGAAGTCCAATCCCACCTATGAGAAAGCCTTTCTCCTTACCGAGAGACATAGGGTAGGGTGGGTGCTCTAGGCAATGACTGAATATTCAGCACATTGATTGATCGCGCAAACGCTGCCCTTTGAGGCAATCGCATCTTGTCAAATTTCTGAATTTCTCAAACTTTAATTCTGAGAAGTTTCTATTGATTGTATGGGCAAGCAAATCAAATTATCTCCTTGGGTACAAATAAGTTGACGTTGCCGAAGTTTACCCATCAAGCGAGTAACCGTCACGCGGGTGGAGCCAATGGCGCTACCAATTTGTGCATGGGTTAAAGGGAATGGTAAACAGTATCCGTTGCTACAAGGTTCACCGAATTCTTCTATTAATAATGTAAGAAATCCCAATAGTCGATCAATGGTTCGTCGCTGTCCTAAGGTACTTAGCCACAATAATTTGCGCTGGTGCTGATAGCGAAATGCATCCAAGACTTCTCGGCGAAAATGAGGCCAATTGTCCAAGTCATGCCAGTACATCCACACCACCGAAGTCTGCTCGACGTGAGAGTAAGCTTGAAGGGTAAAGGGCGATTGCGCCACAATTTCAAAGGGCTGACCCGCTCCTACGAAGCCTAAAAAAGTTTCATCAGCTATCTGATTCGGCAACTGAGACGCTGGCTTGTCCGTACTAGCACTCACTTGTGCCGTACCGACTAAACGGATTGCCCCCCGCTGAACTAGATACAACAATCCAGTACGCGCGGGAATTCGCTCATCTTTACTGAAAGTCCGATAACGGTAATGTTCCTGCGCCCAGTCTATAATCCGTTGCCAGGTTAAAAATGGTCGAGATGCCTCTGATGCGGAGGATGATGAATTCATATAGGATAGCGTGAGCAAAACGCCAGTTTTTTAGATTTTACATGGAGTCAAAAGTAGCAAAAAATACTTCCAACTATTGGTCATTTAGTATAAGTTTGTTAGGCAATTCTGTCGCTATTAAGCCAGTTTTGCAGCAACAAATCTTAGCTTCAATTGCGTTATCCAGTAGGAGCCTTGTAACAAATAATTTACTTGACCAGGCTGAAATAACCCTTGAGACGATTCCTCTACATCGTTTGACAGACGATACAGCTATACTCTATCGCTGTGCGATCGCACTTAAGCTGTCATCCCTCTGGAAGTCAGCAGCCCTTGACATTGCGAACAAAATAGCTGGCTCTCTTGCAGGAAGTTATCAAGATACGGCTAATGAAGAAGCTGGGAAAAAGGATACCGGAAAAACTTTAGACCTACTCTCCACCTTGCCTTGTCTCGCTGTCACCACCTCTTCTTCTGACCTTGCAACCCCAAATCAAGCCGGCTTAGACTTCAGCGTTGAGGTTGTATCTCCAGGATGGATTCAGTTCCGCCTGACCGATCGCGGTTTAGCGACCTGGTTACAACAATTGATTCAGATATCCCCCTTACTATCAGATTGGGAAGATTATTCATCGATAGGATTGCAAAGGAAAGGGGAACCAGGGGATAGGGACTCAAAGATTAAAAAGCGATATTCACAAGAACTGGAAATCACTCATCCAGGGCGGCTAAGTGAACGCTCGAAAACGGCTCAGACTCTATTCCAGGTTCAGTATGCCCATGCTCGCTGCTGCTCACTCCTGCGCTTGGCACACCGAGAGGGCTTAATCGAGCTGAGTGACCTGGAGTGCAAAGCTCCAAGTTGGCAATGGGTTAAACCAAACCCAATTCCCTGGATGTTCGACGACCTAGAGATGGAGGGCGAACCAAGACGCTTACGGTTAGGGCATCCGGCAGAACGAGGCTTAATTGCTCAGCTTTTAGAGGGAACCGATCGCATCAGCAGCCTTACTCCAGCCAGTGCGATAAAACTGGCTCATGCTCTGAGTAAGGCCTTTGAAACGTTCTATAGTGCCTGCCGGATTTGGGGAGAGGTCAAAACCGAGACTCCTCAGCTGGCTCAGGCGAGATTGGGCTTAGTGGCAGTTACTCAAAAGTTGCTGCGATCGCTCCTAGAAGACCAGCTGGGTGTAACGGCTCCGCCTGAACTATAAAGATAATTTTACATAACGACAAAAAAATTTTTGCCACAGGTAGTGACAAAATTAACCACCTTCAGGTATGATTCTGGTTGTGTGAGGAGCGAACCAGAGAGGGAACCGAGACGAAACACGGCCAGTCGTCGGTTCCCTTCCTGATTTTTAGGTGTTTTTCGGGTTAGTAGATTACAACACAAATGCTTCGATGGCAGCCGCTGCGCCATCTTGTTCCACAGTAGGGGCTACCCACTGGGCTGAGGCTTGCACCTCAACGGGAGCATTCTTCATCGCTATGCCTAAGCCAGCATATTCGAGCATTTCCACATCATTAAAATTATCGCCGATAGCCATCACATTGTGGGATTTCAAACCCAAAAGTTCTTCGGCTAAGTAGCGTACAGCTTCCCCTTTATTCACCGCCGGGTGAGTGGCTTCAAAGAAGGTTGCCACAGACTTCGTTAAGTATAGCTCCGCAGGGGTATATTGTTGGCGCAAACTTCCCAAGAGTTGGTCAATAATTGCCGTATCATCACTCAAGGCTAAAATTTTTGTGGGTTCATCGCTTAAGGTCTTACGCAAATCACCAACTACCTGGGGTTGAATATCGGCTCGTTGGGCATAAATTTTTGTTTCTGAAGTAATTTCTCGGACATACAACTGGTCGTTGATATAGAAGTGGACGGAGAGGAAAGAGCGCAACGCCTCAGTCTCGAAGTAATCCAACAGCTGTTCTGCGGTGCTGCGCGAGACTGGTAAGTGTTGATAAATCTTTTCGGTAGCTGGGTCTTGAATCCATGCCCCTTGGTAAGCTAGCAACGGCAGAGTAGAACCGACCGCTTGATGAAAGCGTAAGGCAGAGCAATACATTCGACCGGTGGCGATCGCCACCTGAATTCCTTTGGCCTGAGCCGAACGGATTGCCTGCAATACCGGTTCGTTGATTTCGTTAGAGCGACCGGCAATCGTCCCATCAATATCAAGTACCAGTAATTGAATATCAAGGGCATCTAGGTCAATAGCGCCTAGAGATGCCGACTGATTAGCCGTAGAAGGTTCTGGCATAAGAAGTATTGAACAGTTAGAAAACAAAACTTTTACAGAGTAACAGCGACTGCATCAGCGTTGCGTCTTAGGCAAGGCATCAGGATCACTCGCCTAGACTACACAGTCAAGCTTATTGATGACCGATAATGTTTGGGTAAATGCAGCATCAGGCCATGACTGACGGAAAAAATCGTACTCAGGTAGTTCGTCTGATTTTATTCACCTCTCTCTGGCTGATGTTGCTCATTTTATCAGTCAAAGTTTCGGCGGCTTGGACTGCGCGATCGCTCAGCCTGATGGCAGAGTCGCTGCACACTCTTCTCACCAGCGTCAGCACATTTCTGAGTTTGCTCACGATTAAAGCCTATAGACCTAACGGTTCATCAATCTATGGTCAGGGCAAACGCGAAGTTGTAATCACGTTTCTGCTGATAGCCGTTTTAGGCTTTACAGGTTTATCGTTGCTCAGCATGTCGGCTCAGCAGATTATAGGTGTAATTCTAGAAAAAACCCTAACTTTTTCGGTTCGTGTCAGTTGGCCTGTAATGCAGGTATTAGGCGTTCTAGTTATAACCAGCCTAGGTATAGCTATCTTGGGTCTTTACCAAGGGAGAGTTCTCAGCCATCCTTCCCTGCGCTTCAATGCAGGCCAACTGTTCAAGGATGTGTTTCTCACTCTTTTGGTTGCGGGTGGGCTGGTAGGCGTATGGTGGGGTCTTGTCTGGCTGGATGTGTTACTCGCCATTGTGCTGGTCTTGCTAGCTGCTGCAAGTTGCTGGCAAATCGTCAACTGGCAGTTCCCCCTCATGGTAGAACAAACCGCGATCGCTCCAGAAGTTTTGGCTCAAATTGCCCGCCAAGTAGGGGGCGTTACGCACTGCTACCACATCCGGTCGCGGGGTCTTGTGGGGCGCTTTGTATACGTTCAGATGAACTTAATCGTGCATCCAGATTTGGCAGGACTCGCGCCGCTGATTGCTGAACGCATTGAGGCCGCGATTCGAGAGCGCTATGGCCCTGTGCAAGTCACCTTTTTTATTGATGATGACATCGCAGCAGCTGATTTTAGCAAAGCTCCTCCAGTTACAGAAGTCAACGGCAAAAATGACCCGATGGGTGAACGTGAGGGATATTGACATCCTCAGCGTCCTTCCAGGACGGTGATTTCCTACCAGTCGAACAGCCGAAACTGCTCATACTCTCGTTGGGTTGACAGTTCAAGGGGTGCCGCCTCAGATGAGGTCTTACGCTCCCTCCCTGTCCGTTTAGAGTCGTGGGTATGCCCTACCCCGACTTGTTCTATGTTTTTAGAGGCGTTGTCGTCTCGGTCGTGGAGAGTGCCACAATTCATGCAAACAATCTCTCTTACCTTCAGGTCTAGCTTGCCCCATCGGTAGCCACAATCAGAGCAGACTTGGCTGGTTGGTTCCCATCTGCTGATCACAACAAACTCACGCCCATATTTGCCTGACTTGGCTTCGCACAGGGTTCTGAATTCCCGCCATCCAGCTTGACTGATAGTTCTGGATAATTTGCGGTTTTTCAGGAGTCCGGAAACATTTAGATCTTCCAAGGTGATAACTTGGTTTTCGTTTACCACCTTGGTCGATAACTTGTGCAGGAAATCTTTACGGGTGTCTCGCACTTTAGCCTTGAGTTTTGCCACCCGCAGACGCATTCTCTCTCGACGCTTCGAGGTTTTGGAACGCCGCGACAACTTGCGCTGTGACCGCCTAATCTTGCGGTCTAGTTTCGAGTAGCTGGGACTACTTACTCGCTCTCCCGTGCTGAGCGCAGCAAACACCTTAATCCCTAGGTCAATGCCTACGGCTGTATTGAGAGCTGGTTTATTTTCGGGTTGTACCTCAACAACAAAGCTGAGGAAGTAACGACCAGCAGTATCCTTGATAACCGTAACTGAGCTAGGTTCAGATGGCAGGGGACGCGACCATACAGTCTTAATGTACCCAATCTTGGCGAGGAAAACTTTATCGCCTTTGATGCTGAATCCCCCTTTTCTGAAACGGGCAGACTGTCTGTTTGTTCGTTTCTTAAATCTAGGGGGATTAACTTTTTTGCCCTTCCTTTTGCCCTTGATGGATGTAAAGAAGTTGCTCCAAGCCACACCCCAATCGGCAATAGACTGCTGTAGTGGTATGTTAGAAACCTCACTTAACCATTCCCGTTCTTTAGTCTTTTTGGCTTGAGTGATGCAGATTTTCTGCAAGTCTCCATTGCTGGGGAGCTTCTCACATTGTTTGCACAATACCAGCGCATCATTCCACAAAACACGAACACAACCAAAGAGCCTCGCTAGGTCTTTGCGCTGTTGGTCGGTAGGATAGATTCGGTATTGGTATCGTGCTTTCATACCTGATATTATATATTGGTCTGCATCTCAAAACAACTATGTATAGGCGAGAGAGGCACAGCGTTACCGACCTTAAGATTCATTTGGTCTGTGTGACCAAATACCGCAAGCCAGTGTTTACCGCCGAAAGTTTAAAACTTATTGAAGACTCATTCAGGACAGTGGCGACTAAGATGAATTTCCAGGTTTTAGAATTTAACGGCGAAGCTGACCACGTTCACGTTTTGATTGAGTACCCACCTAAGCTGTCTATTTCTCAAATCGCTAATACATTGAAAGGTGTTTCTAGTCGTCGCTATGGACAAGCAGGCAATAAAAAGCCCCACAAAGAAGCCTTGTGGAGTCCTAGTTATTTTGCCGTGTCTGTTGGTGGCGCTCCAATTGAAGTATTGAAGCGTTACATCGAGAATCAAAGCCGAGAGAGGAAGGGCGGGGCTTGAATCCCATTAATTTCGGTCAAAATCACCGAATCTTTGGCAGGCACAACCATTAAATCACCCAAGGGGTAATATAAATCGGGGTTAGTGAAATTCAGCACCGGAGATTAAAACTTCCATACTCACTCAAAAAGCCCGCACAGGCGGGCTTGATTCATCAAATAAGAATTAAAAATCGTTCTTTTTTCGCTCAGGCGCTACAATCAACCTTTAGCCTTGTAGCCAACGGGCAGCTTCTTTCGCGTGGTAAGTCAGAATCAAATCAGCGCCAGCACGCTTGAAGCCGATTAGTGTCTCCATCACTACGCGCTGTTCGTCAATCCAACCATTAAGGGCTGCCGCTTTAACCATCGCATACTCGCCAGAGACGTTATAAGCCGCAACTGGTAAGTTGGTCGCTTCCTTAACGCGATAGATCACATCCATGTACGCCAGCGCCGGTTTGACCATCAGCATATCCGCACCCTCAGCGATGTCTAATTCAATTTCTCTGATGGCTTCGCGAGCATTAGCGGGGTCCATTTGGTAGGTTCTGCGATCGCCAAATTGAGGCGCTGAGTCGGCAGCATCTCGGAATGGTCCATAATAAGCAGAGGCATACTTAGCCGCATAGGAAAGAATGGGCGTCTCCTCAAACCCTGCCTCATCCAATCCAGCGCGAATAGCTTGCACAAAGCCGTCCATCATCCCCGAAGGCGCAATGATATCGGCACCCGCCTTGGCTTGAGATACCGCTGTTTTCTTCAACAGTTCCAGCGTTGGATCATTGAGGACGCGACCGGTTAAATCACCGACTTCCAAGTAACCACAGTGACCGTGACTGGTGTATTCACACAAGCAGGTATCAGCAATCACTACCAAATCCGGCACGGCTTCTTTCACGGCTGTTGCCGCTTTCTGCACCATGCCGCAATCATGCCATGCGCCCGTGGCTTCTACATCTTTATCTTCAGGGATGCCAAACAAAATAATTGAGGGGATGCCAAGGTCGTAAACTTCCTTCGCTTCTTCAACGATTTTGTCTACCGATAGCTGGTAAACTCCAGGCATCGATCTGACTTCATGGGCGATGCTGGTGCCCGGTACAGCAAACAGAGGGTAAATTAAATCACTAGTGGTCAGAACATTCTCGCGCACCATCCGGCGTAGAGGGGCTGTTTTACGGAGGCGGCGAGGACGATGGGTTGGGAACATATTGCTAAGAGTTGAAAAACTAACTTACCTGGAAACAGAAGACAACAAGACTGTCGGAAATGGGCAACGTCTTAACAGTGTAAAGCTTCGTTTTCTCCTATTACTCTCAGAATAGGTTACGTTCTGTTAAAGTTGATGAACTGTCCCTCTGATCTGGGCTAGCGACCAAAGTGCGATAGCCTTGGCTGGATGTACCGACTGTCAGGTTTCTTGGGCGCTACCGCCTGATCCAAAATCCGCCTTAATTACCCCCTTTTTGCTTGAAGTCTTTTCTTTCTTCTGCCTTTTGCCCTTTGCCTTCTGCCTTGTCTCCACTAAAAAAGGTGTATTTAACCCGGATTGGGTATGAATTATCTATATCAGAAATGCTTTAGATTTCTTTACATTTTAGGGCATGTCCCCTCATAAAATATCTTCATATCTCCCCCTCTTCCCTTGCTCCTCGCTAAGCTTAGTCTAGTCGGACAGAAGAGTCATCACTTTCGTAGGGAACTTGCGATTGACAACGCTCCAGATAGATTTGAGCAACTGTATCTCTTGGGTTCAAAAGCAAGACACGCTTCAACAATTGTGCCGCCTCACTCTTGAACCCCAGATTATAGAGCCACAGCGCTTGTTCAAAAGCTGTCTTCGTGGCTAATTTGCCCTGTTTACTTTCTCGTTCATCCCCATCGAAAACTTCAAAGACTGCCACAGCTTGTGACTTTCCCTTGACTTTAACCTGTTCGATAAAGCGGACATTATAGTTAGTTGGATTTTGCAAACTAGCCAAAGTATGATGAGAGATTAACAACGACACTCCATAATATTTTGTCAAGTCTTCTAGGCGGGAAGCGATGTTGACCGCATCACTAATTACGGTACCATCCATCCGATTTTTTCCCCCAACGGTTCCTAGCATCAAAGACCCTGTATTAATACCAATGCCAATTTTGAGCGGCCTATAGCCAGAATTATATCGATGTTGATTATATTCCGTAAGCCGATTCAACATGGTAATTCCAGCTCTAACCGCATCATCAGCACTGCCGCTAAACAGTGCCATAATTCCATCACCAATGTATTTATCAATAAATCCCTGATTTTCGATAATGACCGATTCCATGCGAGAGAGATAGGCATTAATAAACTTAAACGTATCCTCTGGTCTCATGGTTTCCGAGAGAGTCGTGAATGAACGAATATCCGAAAATAAAATTGACATTTCTTTCTGGATGTGATCGCCCAATTGGACATCAATAATGCTCTCTTTATTCAAAAGCTGAAGGAATTGATGGGGGACAAACCGACCATAAGCGACGGCGAGATTGGAAAGACTTAGGTGAGTTTTAATTCGGGCAAATAGTTCATTTTTAGAGATGGGTTTAGTCAGATAATCATTGGCACCCACACTAAATCCCTCTACAAGGTCAGTCACTTGATTTTTAGCCGTTAACATCACCACGGGGAGTTCGTAAGCGGGAAACTGTTCGCGAAGTTTTTGGCAAACTTCATAACCAGTCATTCTCGGCATCATGACATCGAGTAAGATGAGATCGGGTTTGAAGCCCCTCTCAATCATGGCTAATGCCTCTATGCCATTTGTAGCTTGGGTAATTGCATAATTTTGCAGAGATAGATGGTTGATGAGTACCTGAAGATTGACTGGCTCATCATCCACAATGAGGATTTTGAATTGTTGTCCTTGGTCTTGGGTTATTTGTATTTGTGAGGGTTGGTTACTCTCTTCTTCATTGACTGTAGATAAAGGATACAACAGGCAGGACGAATAGGAGGGATGGCTGAATTCTGACAACTGACCCGATGCTATTTTTAGGGTAAAGGTAAAACGCGAACCCATTCCTATAATTGATTCAACCCGAATTTCTCCTCCATGTAACTCCACTAGCTTTTTAGTAACGGCTAACCCTAAACCGGTACCGCCGTATTCGCGAGAGGTGGAACCGTCAGCTTGTTCAAATGATTCAAAGATTCGGTCTAGTTTATCTTCTGGAATGCCAATTCCGGTGTCGGATACGGTAATGGCTAATTGCTCTTTAAGGGTTGAAGGTTGTAGGTTAGAAAGTGGCAGGTTAGGAATTTCAATATTAAACTCCCCAATGTCCAATTCTTGTGATGGGCTACTAACTACTGCTGCTGATATTTCTATCCTCCCCTTATCGGTAAATTTAATAGCATTTCCTACTAAGTTGTACAAAATTTGTTGCAAGCGATTCTCGTCCGCTTCGGCTGTGGGAAGGTCAGGCGGAATGGCGTTAATCAACTGCAACTTTTTGTTTTTAATCAAAGGTTGGCTGAGATTGAGGACAACTTCAACAATTTCTCGTATTCCTACAGGTTTAAGTTGCAGCTCAATGGTTTTGTGCTTCAGTTTGGAGAAGTCGAGAATATCGTTGACGAGGGCAGCTAGTCGGTGTCCACTTTGAGCAATGAGCAAAAGATTTTTTTGTTGCAGTTCTGAAAGTTGTCCAGTAGCTCCATCCAACATTGACTCGGCAATGCCAATCATGCCATTGAGGGGTGTACGCAGTTCGTGAGAGGTATTGGCTAAAAACTCATCTTTAATCTGGTCGAGGCGCTGCAAAGCTTCATTATTGCGTTCTAGTTCCTCGGTGAAATGAAGTCGTTCGGCTTCGGCTTGTTTGCGTTGAGTGATGTCCGTAAAGGCAACAATGGTATATGCGATCGCACCTTTTTCATCAAAAATTGCCGTAGCCCGCATCTCAAGCGGAATAATCCGCTCTCCTCGCTGAATTGTCAAATCATCAACGGTAAAACTTTCGCCATTTAACGCTTGCAACGCCGGTAGTCGTTCTGTGGGGCATAATACATTGCTATCGCCGAGATAGATTTGATAAACCTCTGACAATTTTTCGGGTGGAACGTCTGAGATTACTCCTTTGCCCAATATACTCTGTGCAGTGGTATTGGCATAGTAGATTCTGCCCGTTTTATCGTGGACTGTGACACCGACTGGAACTGCATCTAGAAATTGAGTTAGCCTGTGTTCACTTTCAGCTAATGCCTCATTTAAGATTTTCATCTCGGCATTATTGACTTCGAGGGTCGTAAATAGCTGTTTCAACTGCCCCGACATACTCCCGAATGACTTAGCGAGCTCTCCTAGTTCATCGGAGCGTTCTAATTCTACCCACTGCTCCCATTTACCTTGAGCAAGAGCTTTAGCTGCTGCGTTTAAGCGCAGAATGGGTCTTGTCACCCATCGAGCGGTCAGAATGCAGAAAATGATAGCGACTACTAATGCGGCAATACATAACGCGATGGTGGTGTGGGTGTTGGCGTTGATTTGTGCCATAAAGTCGGCTTCTGGCACCACCACCACGATCAGCCAATCCAAACCCAACTGATCTTTCCAAGGTGTGACCTGAATAAATTCGCGCTGATTGGCAATCGTGAAACTGAGCTGTTGGCTCTTGTCAATCTTACTGAGGTTGCCAAAATGTTTGGTCAAATACTGAGTTGTTAATTGAATTAAAGGGTCTTTACTTTCTGATGCCTTTACTCTTTTAGCCTCACCATTAACGACCTTGAAGGGTCGTTCGCTCGTGGAACTGGCGACCAAGAGTCCGTTACGCTCCAAAATAAACGTCTTTCCCGACTTGCTAACTTTTAAGTTGCTCAAATAATTACTAATCTGGGAGAGGAGATGGTCAATACCGAGTACGCCGACAATCTTGTTTCTTTTGTTGTAGATTGGATAGCTAGCAGAAATTGATATGATATCTGGCTTATCTTCCCACTGGTAAATTTTGCTCCATAGAGGTTTACCCGCTTTCACGGCATCCGCATACCAAGCTTCTGTGTGCGGGCTCCAATCTTTAACTCCCAGAAGTTTCGTGCGATTTCCCTGGTTATCTGTCTCGTAGATGTAGAGTTTACCGAGCTTAGGTTGGGAAACTTCATTGATCAGCAGGTTACCATTTTCTAGGCGTTCGAGCCCAATATATTCACCTTTTGTGTTGCCGTAGCAAATGTAGCCCACATCGAACACTTTCATTTGTTTCCAAAAGTAGCGTCCCGTGGTTTCAAGGTCAGAGAGGTTTAACAAACCTAACTCAGCTGCATCTCGATTGATTTGATTAATCTGATGAGGGGTGGCAAAGTAGGTATCGAGATGCTGATCGATGCGATCGCTAATTTCACTGCGTAACCGGGTGGCGAGGTCGTTGACGGCCTTTTGCCCGTTCATAAATGAAAGATACCCCACAAGACCTACTGCCCCAAAAATTTGCACAACGAAGGGGACAGTTAGGACAGTTCGCAAGGGAACTTTTCCAGAAACCTTTGCAAGTAAGCGGCTGAGAGATGGGATTGACATCGGAGCGAACGCTTTGCGCCTTTAGATAAGGAGCGATCAACAGAGATCAGACTTACATAGATGAGCCCCTGAATACACTATTCGTAGAATTCGCACAGTATCCCTGATAATTTGCTGCACTGTCTACTTTTCATTGTCGCTTGCCAGTTCAAGCGATCGCCTCCTTCATCTTGCTCAAACTTCCTTAAGGATTGATAAAAAAAGCACCCGCCAGGGGTGCATTTCTAGTTATTCACAAAAATCACCTGTTAAGCCATTTAAGCCGAATGGCACTGACTTAAGAACTCTCATACCTCACCAACCAACCCTTGTGCAGGGGATCTCTAGGTAGGCACTCGTCCCCCAGTGGGAGGTTTGGGGGGAACCCCCCAATCTTGGTTTTTCCAAGAAACGATCACTTTTCGCTTAAGTCAGTGCCGTTCCATTTAAGCCTCAACGGTTACCTCTTGTGCTTCAGCAGGAGCTTGAGTCGCTACAGGATAGATGCTGATTTTTTGGCGGCTTCTATCTTTTCTCTCGAACGTAACGACGCCATCAATCAAGGCAAACAGTGTGTCGTCGCTACCGCGACCCACATTATGACCTGGGTGAAACTTGGTACCGCGCTGACGAACCAAAATGTTACCTGCTTTGACGACCTGACCCCCGAAGCGTTTAACGCCTAGGCGTTGAGCATTCGAGTCACGACCGTTGCGAGTACTACCTGTTCCTTTCTTATGAGCCATAATGTCAATGTCCTTTGGAAGTGTATTAACAGCCAGGTTCAAGGGTAGGGGCTTCAGCCATGCCTCACCCCTACTTCGATTGAAGCCTATTCCTATTGTGAAACAGCTTCGGTGGATTACTCCGTTACGGGCACTTCAGCGGCAGGTTCTTCGGTTGTCGTTTGAACACTGACCGGTGCCTCGTCTTGCTCCTGAGCACGGGAAGCGACAGCAGAACCATTCATATTGATCGAGTTAATCATCAGGCGGGTAATCTCCTGCCGATGTCCCCGCTTTTTGCGAGTTTTCTTTTTGGGCTTCATCTTATAGACGAGGACTTTGCGACCGCGAAAGTGCCTCACTACTGTGCCCTCAACGGTTGCGCCTTCAATAAAAGGCTGACCGATTGTCACTTCACCATTATTCTGCACGAGCAAAACGTTGGTAATTGTAACGCTTTCTTCGGGTTGGACTGGTAGCAGTTCAATGTCATAAAAGCGACCGGGTTCTACTCGCAGTTGCTTGCCACCCGTTTCGATAATTGCATAACTCATGGGATTGTCCTTAAAGGTTGCCGTACAGGTAGCTGGTGGATCGAGGCGCAATGATACGCTATCAATCATCTTTGCCAGCTTTTGATATGTCTCAACCTGATCCGAGCAGGTAAGAGCAGACAATCTCCCATCTTACCTTTATTATCGGAGCATGTGTCAAGCGATTCCGGTAAGCTGGACAATTTCATCCAATCCGGGTGATTTATTAGGCCGTCTTGTTAGGTGGCTTTCAGCATTTAGTCTCTGCTGAAAAAGCGGTATATCGATTTAAATATTTGTACGTAAAGTTATCCATTTACTAATAATGCAAATCCCAGGGATAGATTTATAAAAATACAAAATTGAGATGTTGAAACTTAAGCACTGGGATAGATGCGTTGATTATTTACCTATAGGTAACCTGCATTTATAACATCAAACGCGAGGCAGCCCAGGTAACCTGGTAGGGAGTTGCTTTTCCACTCTTGTTGAGTAACTAGCAGGGTTCCTGCGACGCTTCTAAGGAGAGAAATATGTGGGTGGAAAGATTAGCACGGTTGGGCTACACGGCTAAGGGAATTGTGTACGCTATTGTTGGAGTGCTGGCAGTGCAGGCCGCGATCGGCGCAGGTGGTCAAACGACCGATCAAAAAGGTGCTCTCCGTGCGATCGCTGCACAGCCATTTGGCAAGTTTTTGTTAGCGTTAGTAGGGCTAGGTTTAATTGGATATGTGATTTGGCGCTTTGTTGAGGCCATTCAAGACCCAGAACACAAAGGTGGCAAGACCAAAGATTGGGCAAGGCGTATTGGAGCTGCGATTAGCGGGATAATTTACGCGAGTTTAGCGTTCAGTGCGATTCGGCTAGCTATGGGTTCGAGTGCTAACAACAGCAGTAGTCATTCGACACAAGATTGGACAGCACGCCTGATGTCACAACCCTTTGGTCAATGGTTGGTTGGTCTTGTCGGCGCATTGATCATTGGCCTCGGCTTTTATCAGTTCTATCAAGCCTACAAAGCTAAATTCCGCAAACATCTGAAGTTGCAGGAGATGAGTCCTACGGAAGAAACTTGGGCAACGCACCTGGGTAGATTTGGTGAGGCCGCACGAGGAGTTGTTTTTGTCATCATCGGTTTTTTCTTGCTTGAGGCAGCACGTCAGTCTGACCCCAACCAAGCTCAAGGACTGGATGGAGCGCTACAATCTTTAGCTCAGCAGCCCTATGGCCCTTGGCTTTTGGGGATTGTTGCCCTCGGTCTTGTCGCTTATGGGATTCATATGGGAGTACAGGCGCGATATCGGCGAATCATGACTTGACCAAAATAATTCGGAATTTCAAAAGGGTTACAAGCCCCCATCCAAGATTGCAGTTAACAAAAAACCCCTCACAGGAAATTTTGGAGGGGTGGGGCTATAGGTAGCGACACTTATCTGCCAAAGTGGCGCTTCGTTGTTAACTGTAAGACTCCGATGTTTGTCTTCACGTTTGACTTGTGTTCAACTTATGTATAAGTTATTTACATTCTGCAACACTGGTAGACCCCCCGAAAGCCCAACTAGAAGGCGTCTGGAAAAATAGTTTTTGCGATCGCCTTCTTGTCGCTTGTCAGCACCCTAATGCGCACCGAAAATTTCTCCTAAGGCTTGGAAGATATCTAAATAAAAGTTTCCTTGCATTTGACGAAATAGCTCAAAGGGTGAGTTGGGTCGCCCAAAGAAAGGTCGTAAAGTCCATGCTAACTGGGTTCCAACAAAAGCATAAAGAATGAGCCAAAATCGTAAAATGCTCATCCGAGTTTTCAGCCCTTCCTCATCCTCATGGGATAGCAGCTGCATTCCTTGATAAAGAAACTTCACTCCGATAATTCCTGTGATAGCCAAAATCGCTACATTTAATAACTTAAAAAATTGGTAATTATAGGTCGTAATTAGGAAAAATAGAGTAATCGGCGCAAAGCTAAAGAGTAAAACACTAATTACGGAGGCAGCTGTTAGGAGCATGGTAAAATGCTGCCCTGCTGTTTTACGAGAACCAAAGAGAATATTGAAAAAGTATAGGGTGGGGAAACAAATGATGAGGGTGATTAAGTAGAGTGAGGGAAGTTTGACGGCAGAGGATAAGGCTTGCGCCCAACCATTGAATGACCCAATAATGGCACCATACAGGGCAAAAAAAATTGAACTACAGATCAGCAGAGCCGTACTCTTACTGCTAAGTTTGACACCCGTGCGAATTTCTTCCAGAAATGAGGTGCGATCGCGCAAAAGCCCTATTAAGACGCTAAAGGATTTTGTCGCCTGGGACGGACGTTCTATCATCTGTCTATCTCCTAGAGCCTTACTTCGTTTTAGCAAGAGTGTTCCCTTAACTAAGAGCAACAAGGGTAATCAGGCATTTTCCGGAATTTCTTAGATTGGGGATTGGTAAATACTGGATTGTAGATGATTTTGGATTTGGTGGTAGTCTCGTAATTGGTTCGCCCAAATAATCCACCCTTAGCATTTGCAAATTAGAGGAGAGATGCTATGAAATAAATGGTTTCGTCGTAGCGCGAGCGTTGCGCTGCTGCGTTCGCCCTAGGCGTTCCCGAAGCGTCGCGCAGATCGCCTGTAGCTCCTCCTGTTTCTA
>NZ_DATNPA010000546.1:0-9628 GCF_036703385.1 Allocoleopsis sp.
GGAAAAGATTGTTCCCCTTGATTCGGGTTTTCTACTCTGCCAACCGCCATTGATGTCGTAGTCGTAAACTCCGCTATATTCATTCGTCCGAGTAAATGCCCAATCTTTCCCGTCACGGGCAATGACTAATAATTTAGGCGCTTCTGAAAAACTTTGACCGCCACCCTTGATACACTTCTGCAAATCCTTACTATTCAGCAGCAAGGTTCCAGTTGGGTCAGTTTTACCCGTTGCACAAAGTACAGATGGGGATGGAGATTTTGCCTCTAATTGGGATTCATAAATTTCAACCGTCGCTGCTGCTACAGGAGAACCATCGGAAAGATGATGTACTCGGACTAATCCTGACTCTGGAAACCACTGAGCAAACACTCCCAAATTGGTTAACTCTACCAGTCCATAAAAGGTTGGTTCCCGCCACTTCAGTTGTCCATTATCCTGATAACGATTAGTTCGTGCTTGAATCCCATAGGCAAGCATTCCTGTATCCCCACCTAGTTTTTCCCGTAAAGGAACGGTTAGTTCAGTGGACTGATTTTTCTTTCCCGATACTTTAAAGCTTGACCATTTATCGGGTGGGGGAAGTAAATCATTACTATTGCCTTTGGGATAAGCGGAATCGGTATAAATTAAATCAGTTGGTGTAAGGGGGCGATAAGCCGCTTTATACTGCGATTCGGGCAGATTAACAGTAGAAATATTTAACTGTAAGTTTTGATTGGATGGAAAAATATTGAGATTGGAGGGTGCCCAAATATCAGCCGCCCTATCCCCCGTTTCATACTTCACCGTTACAGGTTTTCCCAAGGTTTGCCCAAATTTATCTTTGATGTTGGCACCGAGAGTCAGAGTATAGGTTGTCGTGGGTTCTAATGCCCAAGGGTTGAGACTGACGGTGTTTTCACCGTCATAGGCTTTCACGAGGGGAGGCGCTTCTTTTGTGGGGGTAGGTTTGATGGTAATGTTTTTAACCGCTGACTCTGCCACAACACCATTATTAAATTTCAGTTGAGCAATCCCTTTGAAAAATCGTTCCTCACCAGCAAATCCGATTCCTTGAAACGCGAGGGGGGCGTAGGTAGTAACTTGACTAACAACAGGAGTTTCTGTCGGGAGATTGCCACGAGTAGGGCGCAAACCTGGGGAAAATTCTAGGCGATAATTCGTTGCTTTTTCTAGCGAGCGCTGCGGTGTTAGGGTATAAACCCAGTTACGCTGTGAGGGGTCAAATTTCTCTTCAGGTTGGTTTGGGTTAGCTTGTTCCTGAGTTTGGTCGGAGGTGGTGGGGGTTTTGTCTTCTTCTAGAGCCACCTTTAAAGAAATATTCTCTTTCTGTTTCTGCCCTTGTGGAATAAGGGTGACATGCTCTTTGAGAGAATCTAAATCCAGTTCTACATTCGATGTAACTTTCAGAGTCGGCTTTACGTCGAAGGGTTCCACTTGAGAGTCGGGAGTTGCCGTTTTCCCTGGCAAATTTGTGAGTTGAATCGCTTGAGTATTAAACGTCCAAGCAATATCTTTCTCCAAGCGATGCTTGTTGAGGTCGGCTAATCCTGCTTTTAGGGTAACTTTCACACGAGTCGCTTTCGGCAACGCTTCGTCAGCTTGGAATCCCACCATCCGGGGGGTTAAAAAGCGAAATTGTCCCTTGAGAGGGGGCAAAATCTCAAATTTATTCAGGAGATTCTGTTGTTGAGGACTGTCAAGGCTCTCAACGGGAATCAGGGGTTCTTTAAACCGGATGCGGATTTGAGCCAATGGTTCAGCCGCACCTGTTGGGCTAATCTGCTCAATCCAGTCCGGGAGTTGCGGGAGAGGGAGAGGGGTAACGGCAGGGAGGGGTTCAACCTTTGAGGTGATTTTGGCGATGTCACACCCGGCTATCCCCAGGACGAGGGTGAGGACGAGTAGAAACGGCATCCAAGTTCTAACAAATCTGCCGATGGTGTGCATGGCTTCTCTCCTTACAGCGAATTCAGCAACTAGCTGACGCAGATGGATTCAATAAGACCAGTTCTACACCTGCGATCGCGTCGATTTCCGGATAGCTCCATAAATTGTTACTGGGAAGTTGACGCAGGAGGCAAGCCGCTATGCTGTACAGTGAAGCGTCCCTGCTCAGGCGAGGAGCGATCGCATCTTCAATCCCGAATCTGTTGATAACGTTATCTATTCAGTCTTTTCTGAAAACTCCAGAAGTCGCAGACATTTCAATTTAACCCTGGGGCGCTCTTCGGGTGCAAAGTTCATTTTTGCCATCAAAGCACTGGGTTAGATTAACCTAGGCACTAAGGTCAATTCCGCTTAAGTTGAGGTTGAAACGTAAATGCTGATGAACTCAAGTCAAGCCCTCATCGCTAATCGTTGGCTTACCGTATTTTTATTTATTGCTGTTGCTACGCTATTGAGTGCTCTAGTCGGTTGGTTAGTCAAAAAAGGGACATTACCACTCAAAACCATGATGGCTTTCAGCTCTCTACAGTGGCAGTTCATGAGGATTTGGGTCAAGGTGGCTCTAGGAGTTGGGGTAATTTTGCCCTTGATCATGTTGGTGGCTTTCTGGGATCGGTCAATTCCTCGCCAGTTTTTCAGTTGCTACCTGTTGGCTGTTGCCGTTCAGCTTGCAACTGAAGCCAGTTTCAGCCGTCTCTTAAGCAAAAGCGTTGTTGTCATTATTGGAACGCTCTATACAGGGTTTCGGATTTGGCAGTTGTGGGAAGGTCTGCACTTATTCGCTTATCCAATGCTTTGGCTCGGTTTATTGTGGTTAGTTCTGCTGTTTTGGGTGGCTAACCTGATTATGCTGGTGTTCATGGCAATTCCTAGCATCCTTCCCGAATCAGAGAAAAATTCTCTAGAGGGTGGTTAAGACGATTGAGGGTCGGACATTTTGAATTTCCCACATTTTTCGCTTGGTTGTCAGGTCAACGATCACCTGCAACCAGGATCGCCGTCCTCTAAGAGGTCGGCATCAAGTTGAGCAGGGTGTAAACTAACGCTTGGGCGTGTACAAGAATGGTTTTCACTGCTCTTGAAAGACTTTTATTGCATCACGCCCTTTTCTCTCATCTATTGGCACCAAAGAAAAGCAATTCAGTTGTACTGGTGCAAGACGCCCCATGAGCTACGCACACAATAAACAATGAAAGCCTAACTCCGCCATTCCCAATTCCCGATTCCCCACTCCCTACTCCCCTCTTTCAAGGCAGTTTTTTGGTCAACCACGAGATGGTACTCTCAACTCAACGCTATGCCGAAAACCTTTCGCTTGACTGCTGCACTATCGATCGCTCTAGCAACGCTTCTTGCAGGATGTTCTTTTCAATCTAATTCTCCCCGCTCATCAACCAACAAGGCCGAGAGTGCCACAGAATCAGGAAATCCAGTCGCGCTTGCGAAAAAGCCAGCAATACCATCCCTCGCCTCTCCCGATAATCCCGACCCCGCCATCCAACAGCAAATTGAGCAATACTTCAACGGGTTCGCTGCCAAAGGATTTGCTAAGCAAAGCCAAGGCATGTGGATACAAGCAGGGAATACCCTTTTAGCCAATCATCAAGGTACCGTTCCCTTACCTGCTGCTTCCCTCACTAAAGTGGCAACCTCTTTGGCAGCACTACAAACCTTTGGCCCCGATCGCCAATTTATCACCCAGATTGGCGCAACCGGACCGATTCAGAACGGGGTATTAAAAGGAGACTTGGTGATTCAGGGAGAAGAAGACCCGTTTTTTGTTTGGGAAGAAGCGATCGCGATCGGCAATCACCTCAATGACATGGGCATCAAGCAGGTGACAGGCAATTTAATCATCACGGGCAAATTTTACATGAACTTTGAGTCTAGCCCCCTCAAATCCGGTAATCTGCTCAAACAAGGCTTAAATGCTCAATCTTGGCCTCCCGCCGCCCAAACGCAGTATAAAACATTGCCTCCAGACACCGCTAAACCCCAAGTTGCGATCGCAGGTTCCGTACAGGTGAAACCTTCACCTCCCAGCAACGTGAAACCTCTCATCCAGCACTATTCCTTCCCCCTCGCTGAACTGCTTAAAAAGATGAATCAGTACAGCAACAATAAGATGGCGGAGATGATAGCCAGTTCTGTCGGCGGTGCCAAAGTCGTAGCGTTTAAAGCCGCGCAAGCCGCAGGGGTGTCTCAATCCGAAATTATCCTAGTTAACGGTTCTGGGTTGAGTCCACTCAACCGAATTTCTCCTCGTGCTGTCTGTGCCATGTTTCTGGCACTTGAGCGCTACCTGCAACCGTACAACATGACAATTGGTGATTTGTTTGCGATCGTGGGACAAGATGAAGGCATCCTAAATCAGCGCAAACTTCCCCCATTCTTAGTTGTTAAATCAGGCAGTTTAAATACAGTTAGTGCCTTAGCGGGAGCATTCCCTACTCAACAACAGGGTATCGTTTGGTTTGCAACAATGAATGGAGGAAACAATTTAGAAGGATTCCGCGCTCAGCAGGAAGCACTTTTGCAGAATTTTGTCAACCAGTGGGGAACCGTTCAATCTCTACCCGATGAGCTAAAACCTAATCCTGAACGGATTGGCAAAACTTCTGGTAATAAAATGTTGAATTAAAATCGGCTGTTAATAGAACGATCGACTGAGCGATCGCACCAGGATTGAAGTGGAGAAGCAGTGATGAGTGTCGGGTTTCATCCTGCAACCCGAACTACAAGATCGGGCGATCACATAATCCCGATCTTTAAGTGGGCAGAATTAATAAACTTAAAGAACTTACGCTTCAGGGGGTAAGATTGTGAGTCCATATTTTGGTGCCGTCGCTAGTAGCTTATCGATCGCAGCCTGATCCGGCACAGGTGGATTGAGTGGATCAGCCACAGGTCTCCCAACTTCAGCAAAGAACATTTCCAAACCCGCAGGTGTTACCCAACACAACATTCGCGATCGCGTCGTTCCAGTATTTTTGAAACTGTGTTTTTGTCCCCTGGGAGAATGTAAGAACGTACCGGGTGTTGCCAAAATAGTTTGGTCATCTAAGCGAAACTCGACTTCACCCTCAAGAACGTAAAACGCTTCATCTTCACGACTATGAATATGGGGGGGCGTACCGACCTCAGGATTACATAAAATCTCAATCAGCGCATATTGCCCCTGAGTGTTCTGGCCCAATGCTTTGAACGTGACAGCGTCACCAGCAACTGTCAAAACATCGCCTTCCTGAGGCATCATGACTATTCCTTCCTGGTTTAGAGTCATCTCAGCTCCTCGTTTCTGCTCAACGATCAGTTTACAACTAGAGTTTTCGATTTGAATTTAGTGGAATTACCGCCTAGCTTTGGGGCTCTATGCTAAACATTGAGGTAGAGAAGCAGTGATGAGTGTCGGGTATCATCCTTCAACCTGACCTACAAAATCGGGCGATCGCATTAAGTTGAAGGATACAATGTGATCGCCCCGGTTCTTGTATTACATCCCCCACGTATTATCCCAGCTATAGCATTCTTGAATCAGTTGATGTACCACAGCATCTGCGGTTGAAAACGTACCGCAATTAGTTCTTTTTGTTCCAGATGCTGCATGACCTACATCTTGATACAACACAAACTGACCGTCCTCAGAGTGAATAGAGAGCGTAATAGCAACGCCATTTGTATACTGTTTCCACAACGTAACAAATGAAGCTCCTTGTGATATCAGATTCATATCTTCGGTAACACAAGTCCATTGTCGTTGCTTCAAGGCTGTCCGCGTATGTTCCTCCATGATTACATTCATGCTCTTATCGTATTTGAGTGATTTTAAATAATGATGTCCAGTCCACTGGCTGCTAATTGCGTGTCATCTCTAGAGATTGCGATCGCATTAAGCTGAAGGATACAATGCGATCGCGAAATCAACACATCTGCACTTAGAGCTTCTTGAAGTATCTAGCAACTGGGAATAGCTCAAAACCCACCTTTTCATAGGTGTGACGGGCTGGGGCATGACCGGGATCGCCCCCAGTTTCAACCATAGCAATAGACATCCCAGCATCTTTCATCCAAGCCAGAGCGAATTCTATCAGAGCACTACCAATGCCGTGACCTTGAAAGTCTGGATCGACAGCAACCATATAGATTTCACCCATACTGTCCTCTGAGTGTAGTTTCACGGCTACAAAGCCCACAGTAGAACCTGCATCGATAGCAACCCATACATTCGTGTCTTGGGCAGCACAGACATCCTCGACAGCTTTTTGCTGGCTCACACGCCAATGATTGGGATAGAATGCCTGGTACACATCAGCGCTCATCGCGTTCTGAATCGAATCAAAGACCGGAGTCCATGCCCGAAGCGAAAGACGAATAACAGCATCAAGGTGGCGAGGGTCGTATGGTTCAATTTGCATTCCCACATGAACTCCAGTTAACTCTGCAAGCTTTATCGAGCATACTACAATATACTACGAAGCCTGATAGCTTAGCTTTGAATGCTTACAGATAACTTTTAGGCTACTTCTGCTCCAGCGCTCCAGCAATTATTAATCCATCTGAGTTCACCCCGTCCCTAACAACATGCATTAACTAGCAACTTGGGTTACACGGGCGCAAATTCACTTATCTTGTTACACAGTCACCTAGTAACAAAAAACTAACAAAACTTATGAAAGCCCTCGTCACGGGTGCTAACGGATTTACAGGCTCTCACTTAGTCAAAGCCTTAGAACAGCGAGGCGATGCTGTTGTTGGTTTAGTCCGCCAGTCCAGCAACCTCGAGCGTTTATCGGGTTGCAACGTGAAATTGGTGTACGGCGACATCACAGACCAAAATGCCCTGAAAACAGCCATGACTGGGGTAGACTGGGTGTTTCACACAGCGGCTTATGTCGAGTTAGGTCTTGTTGATGCGGCGCTAATGGAGCGGGTGAATGTGGCAGGAACTCGCGCTGTGATGGAAGTTGCTCAAGCTGCTGGCGTCTCGAAAGTCGTGTATTGCAGCACAATTGGTGTGTTTGGTGACACTCAAGGACGAGTTGTGGATGAAACCTTCCAACGGGAACAAACTGATTTTTCTTCGGCCTACGATCGCACAAAATACGACGCTCAACAAATTGTCGATCGCTTTGCCGCCCAAAGTCTACCCGTTGTGAGTATCCTCCCCTCTGGAATTTTTGGTGCCGATGACCCCCATTTTGGCCCCGTGATGCAGCAATTTCTCAAAGGTGGGTTGAAAATTTGGGCAGGAGGCGATCGCATTACGGGTATTGTCCACGTCGATGACTTAGTGGCGGCAATGATTCTCGCCGCCCAAAAAGCTCAACCGGGTGAACATTACATCATTTCTGCCGGTGACCTGACGACCCGTGAAATGTTTGGTATCCTCTCTCAAGAGAGTGGAGTTCCCTTCCCGCGCGAAGCGCCCAAACCCTTAGTTAGATTAGCAGGGAACTTACTCGACCCGATTGGACGCCTGTTCAAATGGCAACCTCCCATAAGTCGAGAGCGCGTTCACTATATATATGACCGTTGCGTTCGAGTAGATGCTAGCAAAGCTCGCACCGAACTCGGCTGGCAACCTCGCTCAGTCCCCCAGACTCTCAAGGAAATTGTGCAAGCAATGGCGGCAGAATCATGAACGCCGCGTTATCCCTACTTTTGTTTAGATTTGCCACGCAGCCTCAAAGAAATCTCGCTCACACAACATGGCATAACGATAGTTTGATTCTACCGATACCGTAAGTTGAGTATACTGGTCAGTCAACTTCTCTAGATTCTGCGCCAATTGCTCAAAGTCTGGATGGCTATAGGTGCTAATCCAGTCCGCATATTGATGAGTTGGAATCCCATCATCAGCTAATTTTTGACCTAAGAACGCATAAAGACGCATACAGGGACTCATTGCCACCGTGATTAAACTCACGTCACTTCCCCAAGCTGTCGCCAGTAAAAAATCCGTATAGCGACGTGTTGCTGCACCGGGTTCGACTGTTCGCAAGTCTACCCCCCAGTTTGCGGCATAACCCTCGTGCAGCTTCAGTTCTGCCAGAACACCCCCAGCGAGAGTGTGAAAAGAATTAAATCCTTCCCAATCCGTAGCCTTAGCCGCTGCAATACTATAAGCACGAGCAAAAGCTTCTAGGAAAAAGGCATCTTGGCCAACGTAGTAAGCAAATTTTGTGCGATCGAGGGTGCCACTAGCAATCCCTTGTACAAAAGGGTGTTCAAGACAGGCTTGTGCTAAATCTTGATTGGACTGCCATAAGTCTTTGCTAATCGTCATCTCAAGTATGAAGTGTGTTAGCGAAGCGCAACACGGTAGCGTTAAGTGTAAACACACCCCGCCCAGAAGGGGACGAGGCTTTAGCCCTGATTAAAAGTATCCGACAAAAACCTGTCTTGAATTCCAATGAAAATCACTGCCGTTGAAACTTTAAAATCCAATTGGGAAACTTTACTTCAACCGTTTCTAGTTGAGCCATACGTGAAACAGAAGGTATTTTTTGATTTAGTCACTGCTTATTCTGGGGCAGATAGATTTTACCATACTTTAGAGCATATTGAAAAAGTAATAAACACAATTGAACAGATGAAATCGCTTAGTTTAAATTTCCCTTCTGTTCAGCTTGCAGCTTGGTTTCATGATGTTATCTATGACCCTAAAGCTAAAGATAACGAAGATAAAAGTGTGGAATACGCAGAATCCGCTCTCAATTTATTGAAAATACCCAAGCCTACAATTGAAAACGTTAAAAATCTAATTTTGTCTACCAAAACTCATCAAGCCTCACCCACTGATATAGACAGCCAAATTCTTCTGGATGCTGACTTGGCTATTCTCGGTTCAGACGAGCAGGACTATCAAACTTATGCTCAATCTATTCGACAAGAATATGCTTGGATGTCTGACGTAGACTATCGGATGGGGAGGAAACAAGTTCTACAAAGTTTTTTGCAGCGCTCCAGAATCTATGTAACCGATTTTCTATTCGCCAAATTAGAGGAAAAAGCGCGACAAAATCTACGTTGGGAAGTAGCAGCCTTATCATTAACTAGTAGGGTAAGTCTGGACACACGCTAAAAAAGTGGATAGACGCTTTCAAAAACTAAATTTAGCGAATAAGTTACGCCCATAGATTGCGAGGTTAGTATTGAACGTGTTAGCGTTATTAAGCTTTTCCCTGCATAATTGAGTGGCGAAGCTTTTGTTCATGTCTCCTAATGCTAGATGACTCACCACATTCTCACAGCCAGCTGTCAAACGGTTCATTTAGGTGGTTTCTCCCATCAATTGGAACCCGCATTAAAGGTTGATTCAGGTGACAGCATCGACGTTGAAACCTACACCGGTTTCTATATTTCTGAAAAAGCGCCCCCAGAATTTCTCACGCCGGAATTTCTGGAAATTTGTCAGCATTTACCCCCAGAGCGCCGAGTTGGGCCAGGGCCACACTTGCTAACGGGACCCATTTACGTGAAAGGCGCTGAACCGGGAGACGTTCTGGAAGTGAAGCTAGAATCCATCTCGCCCCGTCTAGCTGTCGGCTTCAACGCCATTCGCCCAGGATGGGGAGCCTTACCCCAACAGTTTACAGAACCGAGGCTCCGGTTTATTCCATTGGATTTAGACAAGGGTGTTGCGGAATTTCCCAAGGGTAGCGGCATATCTATC
>NZ_DATNPA010000547.1:0-13079 GCF_036703385.1 Allocoleopsis sp.
TCGAAGGTCTCAAACCAAAATGCTTCCAAATTCGGAACGACTTCGCTGACGGTCTTGCCAATGATTTCGTCGGTCAGTCCGGTCATCTTGGTCAGCGCTGGGTTGGTTTCGAGAAAGCGGTAGTCAAAGGCTTTCTCGTTCTCGTCGAAGATGATTTCGAGCGTGGTCACGCCCTCGTCGATCGAATTGAACAGCGATCGATATTTTTCTTCCGATGCGGCTAGGGCGTGTCATCAAATAGGCGTCAATCTAGTTTAAAATCGATAGCCTCTTCGCGAGTTGAGTAATCACAGGAGTGCTAAGATGACGCGCCGCTATGCTTTGCGGGATGACCAGTGGGAACGCATCAAAGACCTACTACCAGGGCGAAAAGAAACGGTCGGAGTGACGGCTAAGGACAATCGATTGTTTGTCGAAGCTGTGCTGTATCGCTACCGAGCAGGCATTCCCTGGCGGGACCTACCCGAAAGATTTGGCGATTTTCGAGTAGTTCATACCCGTTTCAGTCGATGGGCAAAGCGCGGAGTGTGGCAAGGGGTATTTGAGGCATTAGCTGACGATGCAGACAACGAATACGCGATGATAGACTCGACCATTGTGCGTGCCCACCAGCATAGTGCCGGGACAAAGGGGGGGATGCTGCTAGCGAAGCCATTGGTCGCAGCAAAGGTGGATTGAGTACCAAGATTCACGCTTTGGTGGATGCTTTAGGCAATCAAGAGAGGCTTTCACCTGACTCCTGGACAAGCCTGTGATCTTGATGGAGCCGATGTTCTCCTCAATGGGCTTGCTGCTGAGACACTCCTTGCCGACAAGGGATACGATGCTGATGAGCGCGGGAAGAGAGCGACTTAAACAACAAGGTAAAACAGCGGTTATTCCACCTAAGTGCAACCGTACTGTTCAGCGTGAGTATGATCGAGACTTGTACAAAGCACGACATTTGATTGAGAATTTCTTTGCCCATCTCAAGCAATATCGAGGGATTGCCACACGTTACGATAAACGGGCAAGGAACTTTTTGGGAGCAATTTATCTTGCTGCTGTCGTTATCTGGCTTAATTGATGACACGCCCTAAGGCTGCTTCGTGGCGTTTGCGATCGCCTTCGAGTCGAAGGCGATCGCTGATATCTTGCACGCTGCCATGAAACATGCCTTTACCTGGCTCACCCAATGGCACGAACTCAGCCTGAGACGCGAGCCAACGAATGCTGCCATCTCGCCAGACAACGCGATATTCGAGTTGTAGTTTAGAGCAGGTTTGGATCGCCTCGGCAATAGCGACTTGAGCGCGATCGCGGTCTTCAGGGTGAATGTTCGCTCCGGCTTCTGCAAAGGTGTGGACTTCGTGTGGCTCATGCCCATGCAGGTGTTTGGCGCGATCGTTTGCCCAAAATTCATCCGTCGCAATGTTATACGTCCAAATGCCAAGACCTGCGCTCGTCAAACACAATTCGAGCCGTCTTTGTTTCTCCCCTAGGGTCAGCCGTTCGGTACGCTTATCGTTTGGGTTAACGTTTTCTGGTTGCATAGAATTATGCGAATTGACCCAAAGCAGGAGAATTTTTCTGGCTTTGGGTCAATCCATCCATATCATAATATTTATATCTAACGCGATCGGTGGAATAAGAACTCCAACTTCAAGGGAGAAGTCACAGTTCTGAGACTCAGACTCGACCCGCCAACCGAGCGACCATTTCAACTAACTCGGTTGGCTGAGCCAACTTGTGGAGATGCGATTCAAATCCGGCTGCAAGTGCCTTTTCCCGGTCTTCTGCCAGATAAGCTGTGAGAGCAGCCGCTGGAATGTGCCATCCTTTTTCGGATTCCAGTTGGCGTATCTTGCGAATCAGACTATACCCATCGTCATCCGGCATCCGAATGTCGCTAACCAGGACATCGGGACAGAATCCCTCCAGTGTCGCCAATGCCTCGGCAGCTGTTGCAACAGCCGTTACGTGAATTCCGTGAGACTCTAGAACGGCAGTGATAAATTCGCGGGCATCGCCTTCGTCATCCACAATGAGAACCTGCAATCCATCAAGCGAACTTGGCAGTGAAGATACCTGAGCTGTGGTGTACCGAGACACCTCGTCCTGCTGCTGTTCAAGCGACTGTAATGGTTTAGCAACTGCTTGCTTATATTGACTGATGTCTCGTATACCAATCCGCAAGGCTTCGATGTCACCAGACGAATCGCGGGCGATCGCAACTTTCAACTGTGCCGCGAACGGCTCACTATCTCTTGGACACAGACTAATTTCCAAATCCTCCACTGGCTGGAGTTGCCTCATCTGGTTCAGATATGAGCGAAACGCTCGACGCTCTTCCTGTGGGACAAAACCAGCCAATGGCATACGAACTAGGGAGTTCGGGCGAATATTCAGCAGCTTACGAGCCGAAGCGTTGGCTTCCAGAATTAATGCATTGGCATCCGTCAGCAAGTAGGCATCCGGTGCAAATTGAAACAAGTCGTAATAGCGATCGCGTTCTGCTACCGCTTGCTCGCTCTGTTGGAGAATCTCCTCCTCAACGACTGTTGATGCCTCTAAACTCGTCTGCATCTCCTCGTAACTCAATTGGAGATGTTCCAGGGAGATAGCGATCGCCTCAAAGATTTTTGCCATCTGTTCCTGTTGCTCCTGCGGCAACTGCACCCTATATTTATGCAGTGCTGCCATTTGGGCATGGATTGCTTGGAAGTGTTGAAGAAACTGCTCTTCGTTCATAAATTACATAGGAGTGTTGCTGCTCACTTACTGGCTTTCTTCTTAAGTGGCGCAATTTTTAAGGATTTCTCTACTTTCATTCCAGCAGCACCAAAGAACTTCAGCCGATAACAACTCTTGCTTCTAGTTTAGTGAATTGTTACAGAACCGAGAGCATCTGCAATCGATCATTGAGGAGCAGCAAGCCACGAACCAGAACTTGAGAGCCGCCAACGAAGAGATTTTGTCGAGCAATGAAGAGTTGCAAAGTACCAATGAGGAACTGGAAACCGCGAAAGAAGAAATTCAGGCGGCGAATGAAGAACTAAATACGGTGTTAGGGCCCCGACTGCTTGAAGCAGTCGGGGCTCTGGGCAAATGGCGCTACATCTGACCCCCCTAGCGGGAGGGGAGAAGTTTTTTCTTAAACAGGATATACTCACCAATTTTTTAGGCTTGTGACACTCTTCTTTGCAAGGTTTTTACAGTATTTAAAGCAAAGTTAAGCCAACTTGGAAGGGTATCCCACCCAGCATCGTAGGTAAACTTTAAGGAAATGAGCAACCGCTTTATCGTAGACGGCATTGACTGGAGTCCCATTCTCCATAGTATCCACTCCTCAAACCGTCACACTTTACCTGCATATCCAGGCGACCTAAAGGCAGCACTATTGAATCATGCAGGACTGGCTAATCACCCCAAAGGCTCCGAAGCTTACCAAATTGCTGTAGAAATTGCCAGACTGACTACCTGTTGTGACCCTGAAATCGTTTACTGGTTCTCGCGCCTCGCCTCTTTAATGAGTTCTCAACAGGAGAAGGAATGAAGACCGCTGTACAATCTTTAACTGTTAGAATACTGGCCAAAAAGAGGGGTTAAACGCCCCTGTTTTTACTTCCTTTCCTATCTAGGGCTTGCTATTGCTGTGCCGGGAGTCTTCCCAGCGGTATGATAAATGGATAAGAATTCTGAACTACTCTGTCATTGAGTATTTTTGTCTTAATCAGAACAGTCTGGTTGGTAGTTGAATATTGCCTTGTATATGGAAGAATCTCCGGCACAGCGGTTAATTCTAGTTGTGGAAGATAGCCCCGATCATACCCGTCTGATCAAAGACGCACTCAATGAAAAATCAGGACAGTATCAAATTGTGGCGCTTGCTGATGGCGTAAAGGTGATGGACTTTCTGCATCGCCGAGGGCACTATGCCGACGCGATCCGTCCTGATCTGATCTTGCTTGACTTAAATTTGTCCGGCAAAGATGGCAGAGAACTCTTAGCAGAGATTAAAGCTGACCCAAAGCTTAGGCGGATTCCCATTGTGGTCTTAACGATTTCTGACCATGAAGAGGACATTTTCACAAGCTACGCACTTCAGGGAAATTGTTATGTAGTCAAATCCTCGGATCTGGAGCAGTTGTTTCAGATTGTTAAACGTATTGAAGAATTTTGGTTAGGGATTGTTACTCTCCCGATAGAGTAGTTAATGACCCTATTGGTATCTTTATTACAATAAATATAGTTTTGTTAATACAAATAAAATAAGTCACTAGGATTTATTGGTTGGACATAAACTAATTTATCCTTAATTTGATAATTACTCTATTTTATTTAAGGTTTACTTCAGTGAGGTAGGAATTTTCTGTAATATTCTCCAAATTGGAGGAGGAAGTAAATATTTTTAACGCCATAACAAAAGTAAAACATTAAAATTGAATCATGGGTGTATCAACGGCGGCATAAATTTTATCTGCTGTAGCCAACGTCTAGATTCTGCGCGGATACAAATAATTTTGAAAATCTAACCTCCAAAATATGAGTGGCTCGTAGAGGTCATATCAAAAAGGGTTGTTAATTTTCTATCCCATTCTATGGAGAACAATCATGGTAGGTATAAATTTAGAAATGCAAGATATTAACTTAAGTCGGCTAAAACAACCACCGATTCATATCTTGACTAAAGTCCAACCTCACGGAGTATTACTAGTCTTACAAGAACCTGAATTAACGGTTTTACAGGTCAGCAGGAATACGGCTACAGCCTTTGGCGTTGTTCCTGAAGCAATTCTGGGTAAGACCCTGGATGATATTATAGATACCTTTCAGGTCGATCGGCTCAGGATGGGATTGTCCCGTGAAAATCTAGATTTAATCAATCCGACAAAGGTTTGGGTCAGGCGCAAAGGAGATGATTATTTAGTATTTGATGCGGTTTTTCACCGCAGTGCGGATGGATTTTTAGTGCTGGAATTGGAACCCGCACTAACTCAAGAAACGATTCCATTTTTAAGTTTTTATCATCTGGCTAGAGCATCAATTAACCAGCTCGAAACAACCTCCAACCTTCAAGACTTTTGTCAAATCATTGTCCGGGAAGTTCGTAAGGTCACGGGATTTGATCGCGTAATGCTCTACAAATTTGATGAAGATGGGCATGGCGAAGTGGTTGCCGAAGAAAAATTAGAGGATATGGAGCCTTATTTGGGTTTGCACTATCCAGAGTCGGATATTCCCCAACCGGCTCGAAAAATGTTCCTATCCAACTGGATTCGGGTGATTCCCAGCGCCCATGCTGAACCTGTGGAGCTTTATCCCAGCGACAATCCAATTACGAATCAGCCCGTCGATCTGACCCTCTCGATCCTACGGAGTGCCTATCCCTGCCACCTTGAGTACCTACACAACATGGGAGTTGGCGCATCACTGACTATTTCCTTAATGAAGGATGAGAAGCTTTGGGGACTGATTGCCTGTCACCATCGCACCCCCAAGCATGTGCCTTACGAATTGCGCAAAGCCTGCGAATTCCTGGGACGGGTGATTTTTGCAGAAATCTTCACCCGCGAGGAAGAGGCCGACTACAACTATCGCATGAAGCTGGCGCACGTCCAATCGGCATTGATAGAGTATATGTCCCAGGAGGACAACTTTATTGATGGATTGATTCAGCATGAGCCGAACTTGCTGGACTTGGCGAATGCTAAGGGAGCAGCTATTTGTTTCAATGGGCAGTGGACAACACTGGGTCGGACGCCACCGGAAGAGGAACTCAATTACCTAGTGCAATGGCTAGCGAAAACGGTAGATGAGGAAGTCTTCTATACGGATTCTCTGCCCCTGATTTACTCCGATGCCGAACGGTTTAAGGAAGTTGCCAGTGGAATGCTGGCGATTCCCATCTCCAAACGCAGCTATGTGCTGTGGTTCCGTCCAGAAGTGATTCAGACAGTCAACTGGGGAGGCGATCCAAATCATGCCTACGAACTGAAGCAGTCTAACAGCGATCTACGCCTATGTCCTCGTAAATCCTTTGAGTTATGGAAGGAAACGGTACGCCTGAAGTCTTTACCGTGGAAGCCGGTAGAAGTTAAAGCCACGCTAGAGTTGAGAAAGGCGATCGTGAACATCGTGTTACGGCAGGCAGAAGAACTGGCATTACTGGCTCAAGATTTGGAACGCTCCAACGCAGAATTGAAAAAGTTTGCCTATGTGGCCTCTCATGACTTACAAGAACCCCTGAATCAGGTGGCGAATTTTGTCCAGTTACTAGAGATGCGCTATAACGAAGAACTGGATGAAGATGGTAAAGAGTTTATTGGCTTTGCGGTTGATGGCGTTAGTCTCATGCAGACCCTAATTGATGATGTGCTGGTGTACTCTAAAGTAGACCTGAAAGGAATTGAATGGGAACTGACTGAGGTAGAGACAGCGTTGAACCAGGCACTCGCGAATCTGCGGGGACGGATTGCCGAAACGGGTGCTGAGATTAGCTACAATCCGATGCCAACCATCGTGGCGGACAGTACGCAGCTGATGCAACTGTTCCAAAACTTGCTTGGGAACGCCATTAAGTTTAGGAAGAAGGACGAAGCACCTCGGATTCATGTGGGAGTGCAACGACAGGAAGATTCGTGGCTGTTCTCGGTTCAGGACAACGGCATTGGCATCGATCCGCAGTTTGCCGATCGCATCTTTGTGATTTTCCAACGCCTGCATACCCGTGATGAGTATCCCGGTTCTGGCATGGGACTGGCTATCTGCAAGAAAATTGTGGAGTGCCACCGGGGACAAATCTGGGTCGAATCCGAACTGGGCAAAGGTGCAACCTTCTTTTTCACGATTCCTGTAGGAGGACGCGATCGCCATCATGCCAGTGGACACAAGAAACAAAACTATCCTTTTGGTCGAAGATAACCGAGGTGATATCCGGCTCATCCAGGAAGCACTCAGAAGCACTGCCGCCCAGTGTGAAGTAGTGATTGCGCGGGATGGCATGGAAGCTATGGCTTATCTGCGGCAAGATGGAGAGTATGCAGATGCGGTTCGTCCAGACATCATTCTGCTCGACCTGAACCTGCCCAAAAAGGATGGACGGGAAGTACTGGCAGAAATTAAAGCAGACCCGTCCCTCAAGCACATTCCGATTATTGTCCTATCGACATCCCGCAACGAGGAGGATATATCAAAAAGCTACGATTTACACGTCAACTGCTATATCTCAAAATCACGCAATTTAACACAATTGTTCAAAATTGTCCAGGGGATTGAGGAATTTTGGTTGGAGACAGCAACGCTGCCACCGGAAAGCGCGTAGGCAGAAATTTTGTTAACATCCTGCTCGTTGAGGACAACCTGGCAGAAGCTCGCTTACTTCAGGAAGTCCTCAAGGGTAGTTTGATCAGCCGCTTTAAATTGGCTCATGTGAAGCGGCTGAGGGATGCGATCATGCAAATCGAAGTCGATCACTTCGATGTGATTTTGCTCGACCTCACCCTACCCGACAGTTATGGGTTAGCCTCCCTGGATTCGCTCATCGAGCACGCTCCCAAGCTGCCGATTGTGGTGTTGACCAATACGAATGATGATGAACTCGCGGTGGAGGCTGTCCGGCATGGGGCACAAGACTACCTGGTGAAGCGACAGCTCAACCAAGATATTTTAGTGCGCTCCCTACGTTATGCGATCGAGCGCAAACAAGCCGCCGAAGCTCTACGAGAAGCCAACGAAATCTTGGAACTGCGGGTACAAGAGCGCACCGCTGAACTCGAAACAGCCAATGAATTACTCAGACGAGAGATTGAGTGGTGTCAGAGAATTCAAGAACGGTTGGAATTGGCGCAAAAAGCCGGTAAGATTGGCACCTTTGAATGGAGTATCCCATCCAATGAAATTACCTGGGCGGCTGAGCTAGAGGCTCTGTATGGGCTGGCTCCGGGGAGCTTTAACGGTCGATACGACGATTGGATTCAAACCCTTCATCCCGACGATCGCCCCAACACCGAACAGGAACTCTGGCAAGCGGTTAGGGTGGGACAGGGATTGGATACCGAGTTTCGCATCATCTGGCCGAATGGAGAAATTCGCTGGATTGCCGTTAAAAGCAGCCTCTTCCATGACCTGACAGGCAAACCCATGCGGATGATTGGTATCCACATGGATATTACCGAAAAAAAACAGCTGGAAGCGCAATTTTTACGAGCGCAACGATTGGAAAGTCTTGGAACACTTGCCAGTGGAATTGCTCATGATCTCAACAATATTCTGAGCCCAATTCTGATGGGCGCTCAATTATTACCGCTCAAGTTTCCTGATGTCAATGACCAAACCCGACAAATGATTAAAACGATAGAAACCAGCGCCCAACGGGGAGCAGGACTCGTCAAACAAATTCTATCGTTTGCGCGGGGTGTAGAAGGAAAGCGAGTGACTATTCAAATGAATCACTTGCTGTTAGAAATTAGAAAAATTATTCAACAGACCCTGCCTAAATCAATCGACATCCATACCGATATTTCCTCCGATTTATGGATGATATTAGGTGATGTGACCCAAATGCATCAGGTGTTTATGAACCTATGTGTAAATGCCCGTGATGCGATGCCAGAGGGTGGTGTTTTACAGATTAATGCTGAGAATTTGCTGATTGATGAACAGTATGCCAGGATGCATTTGGATGCTAATGTTGGTTCCTATGTTATCGTGACTGTTACCGATACCGGAACGGGCATTCCACCCGATATCCTGCACCGGATTTTTGACCCATTTTTTACCACCAAAGAGATTGGGAAAGGGACTGGGTTAGGACTCTCTGCTGTCTTGGGTATTGTGAAGAGTCATGGGGGATTTGTGGATGTACAAAGTGAAGTGAACAAAGGCAGCACATTTAAGGTCTATCTGCCTGCCAATCCATCCACAGTAGTGCCAACAGGCAAGCATTTAGAGTTGCTATTGGGTCATCAGGAATTAATTTTAGTAGTCGATGATGAAGCCGCGATTCGTGAAAGTACTAAAACAATCCTAGAAACTTATAATTATCGAGTATTAACTGCCAGTGATGGAATTGAGGCTGTCTCGGTTTTTGCGGAGTACAAAGATAAGATTCAAGGCGTCTTAATCGATATGATGATGCCCTCAGTCGATGGTTTGGCGATCATTCCCCTACTCCGTCAATTCAATCCGGCTGTTTATGTAGTCGTCATGAGTGGACTCAACTCTACAGAAGCCGTACTTCAAGCTGAACGCGTCGGTTGTCAGGGTTTCTTGCCTAAGCCATTTATGACGAGGGAACTGCTGCAAATTTTGCACAAAGATCGCTGTACATCTTCGTAATTTGTCAACTCTGTTCACCTTACGTCAGCCATTTTGCACCATCCAAACCAGTTTGCCCAAAATTTGTTCAACTGGCGGCAGTGGATAATCAGTCAAATCAATCGTCACAGTTTGTCCTTCTAGTTGGAGAAACCGCCAAACTGTACCACTCGTCACTGTTCCGTAGATCGTTGAAATCGGCTGTTGCTTCTGTTGATTAAATCGTTGAGCAGCCACCATTTCGGCTAAACATTGTCCAAGTGCTGGTTTAAGGTCTTCTTTTTTCGCTTCTACCAAAACCACCGCCGGAGCTTTAATAAACAACTGCTCTGGAGAGCGACTAATCAGAAAATCGACATAGCCCGTCAACTCAACTTCTGGCTGCACGTTAAACTCTTCACCCGAAAAGACACTAATTTGCCCTTTGAGCTGACGTTTGACTTCTAACAAGACTGGATTGATAATGCCTTCGGAACGCGCTTTTTCACTACTCACGGCGATCGCCCAAGGTAGCGTTTCTTTCAGCGTATCTTTGAGCAAAGAACTGGGATTGACTGGGGGAACCTCTGGAAGAAAAGGATCGCCTTCAACGATAGTGAGTTGAAAATCGTCTACAGCTTTACTAAGGGTAAATTTACAATAAGGCATAAAGATTTTCCTCTACACAAATCTCGATATCATTGCACTAAGCGGTTACGCAAGGGAGTTTAAGCCATGTTTGCTCTCGTCTCACCCGACAAAATCCAACTGCCACCAGGAGCGGTAGTGCGGTTGCTTGCAACGTGGCAAGAGTATCAAACCCTATGTCAGCAACGAGGGGATGGCTCCCTGCCTCGGATCAAGTATCACGATGGAGAAGTATTGCTCATGTCTCCTCTGCCCAAACATGGACGGGATGCTAGTCTGATTGCTGACGTTATCAAAGTGCTTCTAGATTACACCAGGCGGGAATACGATGCCTTTACCCCCGTAACGATGGAACTGCCCCAGGAGAGTGGCATTGAGCCAGACTATTGTTTCTACATTGACAATTGGGAAGCGGTTTCTGGGAAAGAGCGAATTGATTGGAGTAGCGAACCCCCACCTGATTTCGTGCTGGAAATTGACGTGACGAGTTATTCAAATGTCAATGATTATTTACCTTATCGAGTTCCTGAAATTTGGTTATTTCGCAAAAAGCAACTGTTGATTTACCAGTTGCAAGAGACGGAATATCATCTTCAGGAAAACAGCCTCTATTTTCCTAAAATCCAGCTACAAGAGGTGATTACTCGATGTCTTCAAATTGCTTATGAACGTAACACCAGTGCCGCAATCCGTGACCTCAAGCAAGGATTAGGTAATGGGTCATAAAACGGCCTAAAGCCCTGATGATGAGCTATCGCCTCCTCCAGTCTCAACCGCCAATGTGCGATCGCCCTAGCCAACCTAAATCACTATCCGTAAAAAACTCAGAATAGCAAAGTAAATTTTCAAGCCGGAGCGATCGCAACTCTTGTGTGAGGATGGAAGAGATATAGGGAATCTACATTTTTGGAGAAACAGGCTCTCAAGATTCCTGAGTCTGATTAATCATGTGTAAGCCGCACTCCTTTTTACCTGCATCTTCCCACCACCAACGACCTTCCCGCTCATGTTGATTGGGTAACACGGGGCGAGTACAGGGTTCGCAACCAATGCTGATAAAGCCACGCTCATGCAAAGCATTATAGGGAACTTCGTAGGAGCGAATGTACATCCAAACATCAGTGGATGACCAATTGGCAAGCGGGTTGAATTTAATTAGTTGACGCTCATTGGTTGAGAAGGCATTATCCACTTGAACCACAGGAACACTGGCGCGTGTGGATGGATTTTGATCTTTGCGTTGTCCTGTAACCCAGGCATCCAAAGTCGATAGCTTGCGGCGCAGAGGGGCAACCTTACGAATATCACAACATTCCTTGTGCCCATCCTCATAGAAGCTGAACAGACCTTTTGCCTTGACTAAAGCTTCGATTTGGGCGGCATCAGGATACATGATTTCGATCGCAATCCCGTAATGCTTTCTGACGCGCTCAATAAACTGATAGGTTTCGGCATGAAGACGACCAGTATCGAGGCTGAAGACTTTGATATCTGGATTAATCTTGTGCGCCATGTCAATCAGGACAACATCCTCGGCACCACTGAACGAAATGGCAAGGTTGTCAAATAAGTTCAACGCACGTTCGAGAATTTTTTGCGGGCTTTGGCGGGACAGTTCCGTCTCAAGTGTCGGAATATCAAGTGAAGCAACGTTCTGTTGGGTGAACTGCGCCATAGTGGATGTTCTCAAGAAAAGGATCGTCTGGTGGCAAAACTATATTTTATCAAGCGGTAGCTCGTCGTACAGGTTGCGAGAAAAGGGGTAAGCTTTTGTACATTTAATTTCGGAGTGAGATTTCAGCCTTTTTCTTGTGAGATGGGCATCCTGCCCGTCCCAGCTAGGCCATGTTTTATGCTGATTAGCTTACGCCAACCCAGAAGCGATAGCGTTAGCGAAGCGAGGCGTTAGCCTAGCGCTGCTGCAAAGCAGATCGCATTCTCTGATATACGATAAAAAGGCTGTCGTGCGATTCGTTCCGTCGAAATAAGTAGTAATACTTAGGGATGACGGACTTGGTAAAAGAGGCGCAAGCCATCTGAACCACGATAACTGAATGACCATGAGGGTGCAAAACCCTCCCTCCAGGTGCAGGAGTGAAAGCATCACCCTCTCGGTAGCGACTAGCCATCAATCCGAGAAGCGGGGTGAAAAGGTGGCAATACTGGAAGCCTAATCTGGTATCCATCGAGCAAAATACCCATGAGTAAAGCCCCGGCTTGAAGACACGTCCGATTCGTCGTTATTTTAAACCAGCCAAATAAGGCTGACCGAGTTAATAGCGAGGTATAGGCTGGAACCAAAAGGTTAAGGATAGGGAGTTGGCGATAGGCTGCTCGACCAACACGCACTTCCCATAAACCCGGCGAAAAGTGTCACTCTAAAGGTACATAGTATGGTCATTCGGAACGAAGTAACCTCCCGTTTGTTCTCTTGGAGGTCGAATACCGAGAGCAGGTGCTAACCGTATACAACGGGTAGGAGAGATTGGGAAAGAAGCGAATGCCAGGGGTAATGCCCTGGATATGCTGACGTTCCCACGGTGATTTGGAAGATAGAGTCCAAGTAAGAGTAAATATGTCTAAAACACAGTCTCAACAACTGATGGTGGAATGGCGCTCGATAGACTGGCGAAAACTGGGTCTTCGCAACCAGGAAGGAAAATAATCCCCTTCGGTTATTAAGTCATGCCAATACACCTATAATTCGGCATGTAAAAGTTAAAGGCGAAGCGTCACCATACAATGGGAACCTAGTTTATTGGAGCAAAAGAAAAGGTGAAAGCCCTGAGATGCCAACAAGAGTATCAATGCTCTTGAAGAAACAGAAAGGGAAATGCGCCTGGTGCGAGTTACACTTCCGCGAGGAAGATGTGATGGAGATTGACCATAAAATCCCGAAATCGAAAGGTGGAAAGGATAAATACGACAATTTTGGAGATCGCCAAGGGTATACAAGACCGAAGAGGGGAAGTAGCTGCCCTGCTCAATCTGGGAGCGGCTTATCTTCAATTCGGAGACCAGGCCAAAGCGATTAATTACCTCCAGCAGAGCTTGGCGATCGCAAAGGGTCTCAAAGACAGAGGAGGGGAGGCAAATACCCTGCTTGGTCTGGGAAGGGCTTACCTTGTCCTGGGAGACTTCGACAAAGCGATTGA
>NZ_DATNPA010000548.1:0-5252 GCF_036703385.1 Allocoleopsis sp.
CCTCCTTCTTCTAAAAAGTCTCGCTGCATGTCAATGATGATTAGTGCCAAACCCCCTTCGGCAGGAAGTTTGTAATCGTAGGGTTGAGCAGAGATGAAAACCATATCAGGGTTTGCGGGTTGTAAGTTGGTAGGTTGTAAGTTGGTAGGTTGAACGTTGGCAGGTTAAAAGTTGGCAGGTTAAAAGTTGGCAGGTTGAAAATACTCTTCACATCTTGCACCACCCCTCTAATCCCCCTTGGGTTTGGGGGAACATTAGAAACGAGGGAGGAAAATTAGCTCCCTCCCCTTAATAAGGGGAGGGTTGGGGAGGGGTCAAAAGGCTGGGTACAAGATCTGAGAAATACCAACTGTTAATACCAAATTCATAAAATAACGCTACAAATTGACCCCCCTACCCCCCTTATTAAGAGGGGAAAAGAAAAATATTTATAGCAAGGACGTAGGAGATTGGTATGATGTTCAACCTTCTAACATTCAACTTTTCTGACAAAGCAATACAGGCTTCTCCCAAATAGCAAGAACGATGCAGCCTGCTTGACTAATCACATTATGGTGAGAGCCAGGTGAGTTGATGACGAGGGTTCCAGCTTGATGTTCACCATTTTCATCGGTTTGCGAACCCGATAGAACGAAAATATGTTCAAAACCCGTATGTTTGTGCAGGGGTACGCTAGCTCCTGGCTGATACCGAAGAAGCGCTGCTGCTGCCCCTCCCTCGCCATCTTTATAAAGTCGGTATATGTCAACACCAGGATGAAACGGTTCCCAAAACAACTCATCCTGGTGTGCAGCGATGTCGAGTAAGTCTTTGAGGATTAAAACTCGCTGCATTAGTGTCCTGCCATGCGTTGACCAATGGTGGCAAAGTCAGCATCTGCGATCGCACTTTCGTAAACAAACTGCCCTTCACTAATCACCAAAATCCGGTCAGCGAGTTTCAACAATTCATCCAAATCTTCACTCACCAGGAGTACTGCAACACCTCGATTTCGCGCCTCCACAATAGACCCATGAATATACTCCACAGCTGCAAAATCCAACCCAAAGCAGGGATTCGCCGCGATGAGCAAATTAATGCGATCGCCACAGAGTTCTCGCGCCAACACGGCACGCTGCACATTTCCTCCAGACAGATTGCCAATGGGTGTGTCTGGTGAGGGTGTTTTAACCTTGAATGTGTTAATCAACCCTTGAGCCATCTGTCGAATCGCTTTGAAGACGAGTAACATACCCCCTTTCGCTTGGGGAGAACGGTCAAACGTGCGTAGAGCAAGGTTTTCTGCCACACTCATGTGAGGGACGCAGGCATTGCGGAGGGGTTCTTCCGGTAGTGAGAAGACTTGATGCCGATACATTTCGGCTCGCGTCGCGGTATAAACCTCTCCATTAACCAATAATTGCCCAGACGTAGCAGGACGCTGTCCCGCTAAGACTTCTACCAGTTCCCGTTGACCATTACCAGAAATCCCCGCAATCCCGACAATTTCGCCGCTCTGCACCGTGAGATTCACATCTTTAATAGCCTCGACACCATTATCTTTGTTAGCGTAAAGGTTCTGCACTTGAAGCACGGGTGTGGAGTTGAGATGCGTTGTTTTCTTAACCTGTTCTGGTTCACGCCTCTCACCCATCATCATCTCAGCCATGTCTGAGACTGTGAGATTTTTTACGAGGCCATGACCTGCAAACTTGCCCTTACGCAATACAGTGATTTCATCACAAAAAGCCATCACTTCACGGAATTTGTGGCTGATGATTAATACGCTCAACTTTCCGGCAGTAACTTCCTCGCGCAGTAATCCTAAGACTTCATCGGCTTCTTGAGGCGTTAGTACGGATGTCGGTTCATCCAAAATCAAGATACGGACTTGGAGATAAATCTGTTTAAGAATTTCCAGCTTTTGCTTCTGTCCAGCCGCTAATTGAGCGATGGGGATATCCAAAGGAACTTGGAAAGGAGCCGTTTGCATGAATGCTTCTAAGCGAACATACTCTTCCTTCCAATTGATTAAATTGGGACTATCAAAGCGAGAAAGGACAAGATTTTCAGCTACAGTCATGGCAGGTACAGACGTGAAATGCTGATAAACCATGCCAATCCCGTACTTATGAGCATCACGGGGACTATCAATAGTACGGCTTTGCTTATCAATCAGCACCTCACCAGAGGTAGGAGTATAAAACCCCATAATGCACTTCACGAGAGTACTTTTTCCCGCCCCATTCTCACCCAACAGAGCATGAAATGTTCCTGGTTTCAAGTGCAGTGAGACATTATCCAGAGCAGTAAACGACCCAAATCGCTTACTCATATTCACCACCTCCAATTCAGGTGGCCTAGTTAGCTCAACAGTAGTTCTTGCAGTTGCAATACTCATAAATTAACAATCACTAATCAATACTCAACGAAAAAATTTGTACCAAAAACTTTGCGTCCCTTTGCGTAAACCTCAGCGTTCCTCTGCGTTAAAAAATAAAATTTGCATCCATTTTGAAATTGTGCAACAGACCCAATTCAGCTACTTTGTACAACAGAATACTCTGGCATTTGAAGGTCAGCTGCTGCATTTTCTCCTTGAATTGCTTCAATAAATGCCGTCGAATCAGCAACAGCCCCAAACACACCCCCTTGCATTTTGATCATCTTCAGGGCAGCCAAATAGTTACCGTAATCCGTTGCAGCCGTACAATCAGATAGCAGCAGGCACTCATACCCTCGGTCATTCGCATCCCGCATCGTAGTGTGAACGCAGACATCCGTAGTAACCCCAGTCAGAACGATATTCTGAATACCCTTGCGTCTCAGCAATAGATCGAGGTCAGTCGCATAAAATGACCCTTTTCCCGGCTTATCGATAATGGCTTCTCCAGGGAGAGGGGCAAGTTCGGGGATAATTTCCCAACCTGGTTCACCTCGTACCAAAATCTTGCCACAGGGGCCAGGGTCGCCAATGCCCGCTCCGATTTGACGCGATCGCCATTGCTTATTTTCTGGTAAATCAGATAAATCGGGGCGATGTCCCTCACGGGTGTGTATCACATGAAACCCCTTTTCCCGTGCTGCTGCCAGAACTTTGCGAATCGGTTCAATCGGAGCACGAGTTAAAGATAGGTCATAGCCCATCTTGTCAACATAGCCACCAATACCGCAGAAATCGGTTTGCATATCGATAATCAGCAGTACTGTGTTTTCTGGGCGCAAATCCCCGTTATAAGGATAAGGATAGGGGTCAGCATCAACAAAACGTCCCATGTTTAACCTCGGTAAGTATTTGATAGGCGATCGCGTTTAGTCAGTGATCGGTTAAGTTGGCATTGGAATACTCGGTTTTTTTAACGCAGAGGAGCGCAGAGGGTGGCGCAGAGTGCCGCAGAGTTTTTGGAGTGAAATGTCAGTTAATTGTGATGCTGGGCATTGTTGGAGATATGGTTAGTGTTTCTATGTAGCTACGCCAACTGCCCCATTGAGTAATTTCTCGTTGGTTTTCGCAGCAGATGGGTTCGCCTAAAACGCCCAGAACGACTTCACCATCGCTGAGACGGACTTTACCGATGCACAATCCGGCTGGTTCTTGCAGCAAAATTGTGCCCAGACTCGCGGTAGGGACTGCCCAAACTTCAACTGCGATCGCAACTCCTCCTTCTCGCACTCGCAACATGGCTGGATAGCGGTCATCAATCGACCAAAGTCGGTAGGCGGGTTCTGTTTTGGCTTCTCGCACAAAGGTTGCTCCAACTGCTAAGAGATTGCCGTTTAGTTCCAGTCCTCGCATCAAGGTACCATTGACGGCAAGATTTAAAGTTTCTGGCATCGAAATCGTTAATTTTTAGTAGTGCACCACTGTGAATTCAAAATCCAAAATGCAAGATTAAAACTATTGACAGCACTTTGCGAGTCGGTGTGATCTAGTTCTCCCCTTGATAAGGGGGGTTAGGGGAGTCAAAATGTACTTCATTGAATTGGAAAGCGCTGTATATATTCAGATTTTGCAACACACTCTTTTACCCCTCCCCAGCCCTCCCCTTAGCAAGGGGAGGGAGCAATGTAAGCTATTTTTTGAGTTTGAATTTAGTTACTCGTCCCTAAAGCCCCTGGTGCACCACTTAAAGTGCGTTTCGGAGAGCAGGTAATAATCATGATTAAAAGTGTCAGAACATAGGGTGCGGCATTGAATAAGTAATAACCTTGAGTGACGCCAATCGATTGCAAAGCGGGGCCAAGTGCTTGAGCTCCGCCAAATAATAGAGAGGCATATAGACACTGCATGGGCTGCCATCGGGCGAAAATGACTAATGCAACTGCCATCAGTCCCTGTCCACTAGAGATGCGTTCGCTCCAGATACCGGGGTAGTAGAGAGATAGAGAAGCTCCACCAATTCCGGCTAAAAAGCTTCCGGCAATGATGCACAACATCCGCACCTTTTTGATAGAAACTCCCATCGCTCTAGCCGCATCAGGACTATCACCAACCGCACGAACAAATAGACCCCAACGAGTTGATTTTAAAAACCACATCATTAATGGTGCAAGGGCTACACCGAGGAGGAAAAGTGGACTGATTTTTAATGCCGATTGCAGTGCTGGCATACTGCTCCAATTTCCCAAATCCAAAGTCGGTAGAGGTGGAGCTTTAGGTTGAATAAAAGGCTTCCCTAAGAAAAAGGCAAGACCACTCCCAAAGATAATCATGGCAATACCAACAGCAACATCGTTAACTCTAGGTTGCTGAGTGAGCCAAGCATGAATGAAACCCAAAACCATCCCCGCCAATCCAGCGGCGATGACTCCCAACCAAGGGGAACCAGTTAGATAAGAAATTGCATAGGCACTCATGGCACCCATCAATAATGTTCCTTCCAGTCCGAGGTTGATTTTGCCACTTTTTTCTGTCAGACATTCTCCCAAGCTGACAAACAGAAACGGCGTACCCCCCCGCATAGTTCCTGCTGCGATCGCTAAAGGAACTCCTAACCAACCCAATGCTTCTGTTGCCATGCAATTCCTCCTTGATGAAAATCTGCTTTAAGTCATTCGTGCGTCGTTGCGCTTTAGCGCTAAAGCGCTTACTACAAACCCATGAACTGACTTTAGACGGTTGCAGTTGCTGGACTTCCGCTGACTTGCGATCGCTCTTTGAAGATGGGAAAACGTCCGTAGAGCGATTCACTATACATAACGACTAAGAAAACCAATCCTTGAAATACCAGAACCGTGGCATCCGGTAGATTATGCACTCGCTGCAAGATACC